>NZ_JBLZFY010000003.1:0-108572 GCF_050753365.1 Geminocystis sp. CENA526 | reverse complement strand
GGAAGAAAAAGAATCTGTATTAACTAACTATAGTAATAACTTTGTAGAGGAGGGATTGGCTTTTTATGTTTCCCAGACAGAAAATGATGATTTAGTCGCCTTTAATCGTTTCCGTAATACTGATTTAATGGGGGGTTATATTTATGCAGGAGAGGCGGAAAGTGAGGCGATTCGATCGAACTATCCTCAGTTTATTGAGGAAGGTGTTGCCTTTTATGCCTACGGTGCAGGTTCACAAATGACTGATAGTATTACTCGTTTTCAAAGTAGTGGGGGAGGAGCGTATCTTTATACCGCACAACCAGAAACCCAAAGTGTAATTACTAATTATGCCAATAGTTTTAACCTTGAAGGTATCGCCTTTGAGGCTTGGTTAGCTTAGTTTTGATATTGAAAGGGTATTAGTAATTAACAATTAACAATTAACAATTCAAATCTTCCCCTATTCACTATTCACTATTCACTATTCACTATCAACTATTCACTATTCACTATTCACTATTCACTATCAACTATTCACTATCAACTATTCACTATCAACTATTCACTATCAACTATTCACTATTTACCGTTGAATTTGAAAACCTTTTGCTTCTAACTGTTTATATAAACTATCAATCATCAATCGATCGAGAGTAGCTTGTATATTATCTTTAGGAGTATTTTTAGCGATATAATCCAATCTTTTTTGGGCAAGTTCAGCAATTTTAGCTTTAATTTGCTCTCTTTTGAGCATCATTTCATCCACAATTTTTCTTATTTCAGCAGAGCTTAAAGAGCGTAAATTTTCAGGTAAAGTAGTTTTATCAACACTGTTTAAATCTACCCCATTTTCTGCCACTCCATCCACTAAATCCCAACTAGAATTACGATAACTACTTGTTGCTTTAGCTTCACTTCGAGCTAATCCAGCCGAAGGATTTGGGCTAGAAAAAGCATTCATATCTTGTGCTTGTTGCCTTTCAAAACTCGCCCTTCCTTGATTACCATAGGGGATATAAGTATCATTTAATTCTTGATTTAATCGAGCAATTTCCCCATCATAAGGAGTGGGAATTACGACAACTTTTTCATCTTGATTCAAATTAAAAAAATTCCCCTTGCCTTGACTCGCCCCCATTGCCCAAAGATTACTTTCTGTATTTTCTGATTCTCCACAATAAATAGTATTAACAATTATGTCTTTTTGAGTAGCAGAATTAATGGCTTTTTTCCAATCCACAGTACCTTGATCAAAAGGCTCATTTCCTGCGATAAAAATTACTCGAAAATCTTGGGGATTATTGCTCCATTTTAACTCATTAACTGCTGAATTAATAACCCATCCTGCGTATTCTTGTCCGCCATTAGTTTGGATACTAAACAAATTTTCTGAAACTTTATCCAAATCTGTAGAAAGTTCATTTAACATTCGATTAAAGCCTTCTGCTGATGGTAAACTATTATTGCCATAGTGATAAAGAGACACTTGAAAAACAGGAATTTTACCATTTTTTCTGACTTTAGAAACAGCGTTAATAACTGACCAAATTTGAGTGCGAGTTTGCTCAATTAAACCATCCATACTATTACTAGAATCTAGCAAAATTGCCACTTGAATTTTTGGTTGATTATCTGTGACATTATTTTGAATTTGGGCTATATTTTCTGGCAGTTTATTATCAATAATTTCGCCATTTTTAATATTGGCTTTCGCATAAATATTATTAGCTATAACAAAACAAAAATAAGCCCCTAATGTGATGAATAAAATATTAAATTTTTTCATGATGTAAATTCCTCTTTGAGAATTTTTGTTAAAAATAAAACGGCTCTTCTACAGTAGTTATGATAATGTGTACTTTTTGAAACAACAAAGCACTACTTTTAACGATCGAATCATCTAATATCTCTAGTGTACACAATATCTATAATTTTTTATTGTTCTTTGGCGATAATTTCCTGTAAAATGGGAGAGAGTTCCTTATTTAATTCCCCCTTTAAAATTAATTCTGCATAAGTATCCGCCTCAATATTAAGTAAATTTTCCTTTAATTTTTTTATAGAAATAGTTTTAAATTCGGGATTTTTTTGCTGTAAATCTACTATTTTTTCCTTGATATTTTCTAGTTGCCCTTCAATCAACTTTTGTTCATAACCATAAAATTCAGGATCAATTTCAGGAGTTTTATCAAGGGGAATAGATTTTAAATAATCCAAGACTTTATTTAAGGCAAATCTTCGGGCTAATAATTCAGAATACTCCTGTTTAAGGACTTGATTGCCAATTAAATTTAACTTCTCTAAAAATAATTTAGTGCTTAAACCTTGTACTAATAAAGTGAATAAAACTACCCCGAAAACTGTTTCAATTACTTCTTGACGTTGAGATAAAATTGTGGGTACACTTAAAGCCAATGCAATGGAAACTGAACCTCTTAAACCGCTCCACCAAAGAATAGTTTGTTCTCGTAAATTAACATCATTGACTGTGATTAAATTGCTAATATAAGATAAAGTAAAAATGGCAATAAATCTCGTGGTAACTAAAGCAATAATTGCCACAAAAATCACATCTAAATGAGTGATTAAATCAGCAAAATTAATCTGATCACCTATTAATAAAAAGATGATAGAATTAACTAAAAAGGCGAGAAATTCCCAAAACTCAGAAACGACTAAACGGGTGCGGGGATTCATGCCAATTCTTGAGCCAAAATTGCCCAAAATTAAGCCCACTACCACAACTCCAATTACCCCAGAACCTCCTAATTTTTCTGTTACTAAATATACCCCATAAGCGGAGACTAATGTTAATGATTGTTCTACTAAGGGTAAATCAAATCTTTGGGTTAAATAAGAAATTCCAAAGCCGATTAATAAGCCGACAGCAGTTCCAATGCCGACAAAAGTGGTAAATTGAATAATAGAATCAGTAAATGAAAATGTATCTTGTCCGAGGGGTATTCCTACCAGTAAAATGAAAGCAACAACGGCAACACCATCGTTTAATAAACTTTCCCCTTCTAACAAAGTTGTTAGTTTTTTACTAGCACCTAATTCCCTAAATAATGCTACCACAGCAACGGGATCACTTGCCGATAAACTTGCCCCTACCAAAAGTGCGATCGAAATGGGCATAGAAGTAAAATGACTTAGGGAAAAAGAAACCCCTATGATGCAAATAATTACCCCAATGGTAGCGAAAAGAATCACAGGGAGAAAATTCTTTTTTAACTCCTCCCATTTGATATTCCATGCCGCTTCAAATAATAATGGTGGTAAAAATATTTCTAAGATTAATTCAGGAGATAAATCGACTAATCTAATATTAACAAATGCCAATCCTAAACCCACTATTACTAAAAGTAAAGTGTAGGGAATTTGTCGAAACCAACTAGAAAAACGAGAGATAGTAGCAACGGATAAAGAAACAGATAAAACAATCAAAAACTGTTGCAAATTTTCTTCAATAGAAATCTCTGCGAAAAAAGTATTTAAAGTTAAATCACTGATAGTTAAGAGTTGATGAAGTGAAGAAGCCATATTAAGCCTATAACTTTAATTGAACCATTGCATTTTATCAAACTTTATGAAACTTTGAGAGTTTTGCACCTACGGATAAGTTATAATACAAAGTAGCTTACTTTATCATCGTTTTCTTTCCCATGACAAACAACCATCAAGATAACCTCGAAAAATTTATTGCCTTTTGTCAACAACACATTACAGGGCAAGAAAGGAAGGAAGCCCAAATATTTCTCGATCGATTCTTTCAGGCTTTCGGTTATGATGGTGCATTGGAAGCAGGTGCAAAATACGAAGAAGCCATAAAAAAGGGTAGTAAAAAGAAAAATACTGGCTTTGCGGATTTAGTCTGGAAACCCAAGCTACTGATTGAGATGAAAAAGCGAGGGGAAGACTTATCGAAACATTATGCCCAAGCCTTTGAATATTGGTCAAGACTTGTACCCGATCGACCTCGTTATGTGATATTATGCAACTTTGATGAATTTTGGATTTTTGACTTTGACTTACAATTAGATGAACCTGTAGATACAGTTTCGATCGAAGACTTAGGCAAACGCTACTCTGCCTTTAACTTCATGGCAAGGGTAGAAAGTAAACCCATCTTTAATAACAACCAAGTTGACGTTACCGAAAAAGCAGGAAGACGACTAGGGGAATTATTCCAAATCCTCCAACAAAGACTTAATTTTCGTACCCCTACCCCCAATTCTGGGGGAGAGACAACGGAAAAAGTCCCCACTCTTGGGGATTTAGGGGCAAACAATCTCTCCCATTCTCAAGGAAATCGCCCCCCTACCCCCAATTTTGGGGGAGAGACAACAGAAAAAGTCCCCACTCTTGGGGATTTAGGGGCAAATCCTATCCTCAAAATCCAACGCTTTATCCTCCAATGCGTCTTGGCAATGTTTGCCGAAGACAGAGGATTATTACCCGATAGCCTCTTTTTGCGTTGCGTAGAAGAATGCTTAGAAGGTGCGAGTAGTTACGATATATTAGGAGGTTTATTCCGTGAAATGAATCATCAGGGAGTCACTCCTGCCGGAAAATATCAAGGAGTGGAATACTTTAACGGTGGTTTATTTAGTATAGTGGATTCGATCGAACTTACCAAGCCAGAATTAGAGATATTGGCAACCGTTGCAAGGCAAGACTGGAGTAAAATTCGCCCTGCCATTTTTGGTAACATTTTTGAAGGTACAGTTAACGCTAAAGAGAGACATAGCTACGGGATGCACTACACTTCCGAAGCGGATATTATGAAAATTGTACGCCCGACTATTAGTAAATATTGGGAGGAATTAATCGACAGTGCAAATACCGTTAAAGAATTAACTAATTTACAACTTAAATTACAAGAATATAAAATACTCGATCCTGCCTGTGGTAGTGGAAATTTTCTCTACGTTGCCTATCAAGAATTAAAGAGAATTGAGCAATTATTATTAGACAAAATTAAGGAGAAAACTAAGGGTAAAAATCAACAAATTAATATCAGTTTTGTTACTCCAAATCAGTTTTATGGTATGGATATAAACCCCTTTGCGGTAGAGTTAGCAAAAGTTACTTTAATGATAGCTAGAAAAGTAGCTATTGACAAGTTTAATTTAACCGAACCTGCGTTACCTTTAGACAGTTTAGATAACAATATTATTTGTACAGATGCTTTATTTACAGACTGGATAAAAGCCGATGCAATTATCGGAAATCCTCCCTTTTTAGGCGGAAAACAGATAAGAAAAGAATTTGGAGATGATTATGCAGAGAAAGTTTATCGTAAATTTAAAGAAGTAAAAGGGCAACCTGATTTTTGTGTTTATTGGTTTAGAAAAAGTCATGATAATTTAGGTAAAAATCATAGAATTGGGTTAGTAGCAACTAATTCTATTTCTCAAAATATTGGACGTGATGCGAGTTTAGATTATATAGTAAATAATAATGGTTATATTTATGAAGCATTTACTCATCAAAAATGGTCAGGAGATGCAAAAGTTTATGTAAATATAGTCAATTGGTGTTATGAAAAACCAACAGAATATTATTTGAATAATCAATTAGTTAAACAGATAAATTCTTCCCTGACAATTTCTGTTGATGTGAGTCAAGCACAAAAATTAAATAGTAACAAAAATTTAGCTTTTAAGGGTGTTTCTCCTTGTGGAAAAGGTTTTATTATCACGGAAAAAGAGACTCAAAAATGGATTAATCAAAATAGTATTTATCAAAGAGTTATTAAGCCTTTTTTAGATGCCAAAGATTTAGCCAGAAATCCTAATGGAAAACCTAGCCGATGGATTATCGATTTTGATAATTTAACTTTAGAAGAAGCAAGTAACTATCCTTTAGCTTTTGAAAGAGTGAAAAAAACAATTCCCGAAGAAAGGAAAAATAATCGTAATGAAAAATTAAAAGTTAATTGGTGGCAATATGAAGGAAATCGCTTAAATATGAGAGATGTTATCAAAAATTTATCTTTTTATTTAGCTATTCCTAGAGTGTCTAAATGGTTTATTTTTTTACCCATTAATAGTGAGATATTACCTTCTGATTTAACGGTTATTGTTGCTTCGGATGATTTTTATATTTTAGGTATTTTAACATCAAATATCCATCGTCTTTGGGTTAAGGCTCAAAGTTCAACTTTAGGGGAAACTTTAAGATATACTAATACCACTTGTTTTGAAACATTCCCATTTCCCACTTGCCCCCATGCCCCCAATTCTGGGGGAGTCAGGAAAGAAAAAGTCCCCAATTTTGGGGATAAAGGGGCAGTAAAAATTATGCAACAAATAAGGGATAAAATGATAGAATTACACGATTATAGAACAGAACAAATGAATAAAAAATCATGGGGAATTACTCAGTTATATAATGCTTTTTTTAATGAGCCTAGTAGTAAATTATATCAACTCCATCAACAGTTAGATAAGTTAGTAATGAAAGCCTATAATTTCGATGAAAATGGGGATATTTTAGAGCAATTATTAAACTTAAATATAGCTATTTCTAAAAGAGAAAATTAATGATCCATTTTATTACAGAAAAAAACTAAGTAAAAAAAACCATCCTTCATTACCGTCATGAATTTTTAACAAAAAACGATCGAACTATCTCCTTCTATCACTCGACCGATCGAACTTGTTTCTATATTATAGTTAGTAAAATGATTTTGGACTGCGGTGACATCATCTTCTGAGACAATCACCACAAAACCTACCCCCATATTAAAGGTATTTAACATCGCCTCTTGATTGACATTGCCCGTTTTGGCTAACCATTGGAAAATTGGCGGAATCTTCCAACTATCTAATTTTACCTCGATCGAGAGGTTTTTGGGTAAACAACGGGGTAAATTTTCGGGAATACCGCCCCCCGTAATATGTGCCATTGCCTTAATTCCTAAACCCGATTGCAACGCCGATAACACGGGTTTGACATAAAGACGAGTGGGAGTTAAACACACCTCCCCTAAAGTTTGCCCTGCCAATTCTTCGGGTTTATCATGCCAACTAAAACCATTACTTTCAATAATTTTTCTCACGAGGGAAAAGCCATTACTATGGATACCACTGCTAGAAAGTGCGATCGCCACATCTCCTTTTTCCACTTTACTACCATCGAGGATTTTACTTTTTTCCACAATCCCCACGCAAAAACCAGCTAAATCATATTCTCCTAACTGATAAAACCCCGGCATTTCGGCAGTTTCTCCTCCTAACAAAGCACAACCACTTTCTTTACATCCTGAAACGATACCATTAATAACTTCTGCTAATTGATTACTCTCTAATTTGCCTGTAGCTAAATAATCGAGGAAAAATAAAGGCTCGGCGCCACTGGTTAAAATATCATTCACGCACATCGCCACTAAATCAATGCCTACCGTGTCATGGCGATTTAACTCATGGGCAATCTTTAACTTTGTACCCACTCCATCCGTGCCAGAAACTAAAACAGGCTGTTGATAACCTTGAGGAATTTCAAAACAACCACCAAAGCCACCTAATCCGCCTAAAACGCCTTTTCTATAAGTACTTTCTACATTGTCGGTGATTTTTTTAACAAATTCTCTCCCCGCTTCAACATCAACTCCTGCCTGTTTATAATCCATATTTTAGTTACTCTTTTTGATAATTTTTTACTATCGATTTCATCTTATCTGATGAACTGATCAATTTTTCTTATCGGATTTTTGTCCTAAAAATTGATACTTTCATTACAGATCATATCACCTTTATCTAGTTTTTTCCTAGAGAAAAATTCTTAATTTCGTCCTATTTTGTCTTGGTTGAATTTTTCTTCGTTAATTGCTTTTTTCGTCAATCTTTGCCCTTATCAGTCTAGCATACAGTCAAAAATGGCTCGATCGTCAAAGACGGCGCTGCGCGATCGAACCTGAGTTATTTTCCAGAAATTCTTTTGTGGACGAAAATTTGTGTTATGGCAATTTCCACTAACAGCTATTTCTTTGATTTTACATTTGACTAATACAATTATTCTATCTATTGATTAGTTTTTCAAAACATAAATTATCATTTTACAAAACAATAAACTTATAATTATACCTTACTTTTCTTTAAATATCAACAAAAATAACTAGATTAAATATTACAACTGCCTATAAATAAGAAATCGTAATCCCATGATGAAAAATCCTATGTTAATTTAGTTTAAGCAAACAAGCAAAAATACTTACTTTTATTAAATTTACGAGGAGTAAAGACACCGAAACACCTAACATTAAAGGTTTTTTGTATTCAATTACTAGAAAAATTATGCGTAACAAAACTTGGAAAAAGGCTGTCATTTCGGCTTTAACAACTATTTTAGGATTAGGAGCAACTGGATTTTTATTCGCTCCTAATGTCAAAGCTGATTCTCACCAAAATCAAGATAAAACAGCATTATCATCAGTAAATAACGTCGTTGCCAGAAACTCGACTTTCAACATCCCAGAATTTCTCACCGTTAAACTCTACCCCCATCAACACAAAAATACTAACGCCGTCACTCTACATTTTCAAAATATCCCTCTACTAACGTTTTTAGATAGTCCCGAACACAGTGCGATCGAACAAGCCACAAAATTAGCACAACGCCTTGATCAACTATCTAGCGAAAATATTGATGCCAACGAAATTAACGTTGCTTGGGAATCTACGACTAAAGATTATTCCCTAAAGTTCCGACAAGAAGAATTAATCCGCATCAATAATAATGTCATCTTACCAGATGCTACTAGAAACAAAACCCATGATGCTTTACAAGCAACTAATCGTCTTCGTCGTCTGATGGGTAATGGTTTACCCTTAACAGAAGTTCAAGGAAAGCAAATTGTAAAAGCTGACAGTAAAATTGATGAGTTGGCAGGTGCTGGAGTCAAAAGTCTCCGTAGAGCCGCTCAAGGTATTGCTTCTTGGTATGGCCCCGGATTTCATGGACGCAGAACCGCCAGTGGCGAAAAATTTAACCAAAACGCCCTCACTGCCGCTCATCGTAGCCTCCCTTTTGGCACTAGAGTTAAAGTAACCAATGTCAGAAATGGTCGTTCTGTAATCGTTCGCATTAACGATCGAGGACCCCATGTCAGAGGACGCATTATTGACTTATCTGCTGGTGCAGCCCGTGCCATCGGTTTAAAGGGTAGTGGTGTTGGTACTGTTTCTATGCAGGTACTCAATTAATAGGTAATAGGTAATAAGTAATAAGTGATAAGTAATAGTCTTGATCAATTAATTCCGATCGAGATTACTACATTTTGTCCACCAAAACCGAAGCTAAAACAAAGTATCTTCCTTAAAGGATGTTTTTGAGATTTAGTGCAAAAATTTAGCTCAAATTCTGAAGGTGAAAGACTTGTATTAGGTAAGAGAATTTGTCTATCTAAGGATAATAAACTTAATGCGGTACTTATCGCCCCTGATGCACCTAAAGTATGTCCTGTTACTCCTTTAGTTGAGCTAACTTGGGGATAATGAGGGAATAGCTGATTGATAATTTTCGCCTCTCGTTGGTCATTTAATATAGTACCAGTGCCGTGGGCATGGATATAATCGATTTCGTGGCGTTGTATTTGAGAGCGTTGCAAACACTGTTCGATCGAACTTATGGCGGTATAACCTTCTTTTTCGGGGGCTGTCATAGCTTGAGCATCACAACTCATCCCCCATGCCAAGATTTCACCGTAAATTTTAGCTTGACGACTTTTCGCTAAGGCTTCGCTTTCTAATACTAACAATGCACCTCCTTCCCCCAAGACAAAACCATTTCTCGCTTTGCCAAAAGGATCACATCCCATATTGCTAAGGGCTTTCATTTGCGTAAATCCTGTCATAGTCAATGGAGTAACGGGGGTTTCGATCGCACCGACAATGACTCTTTCACAGCGTTGTTGTTTAATTAATTCGTATCCTTGAGCTATAGTGACTAATCCCGTTGCACAAGCATTAGTGGGAGAAAGTACGATCGAGCTACTCTGAATATAACGAGCAATAATTGAGGATGGTTGACAGGGTAAAGTATTCAACCAAGGAGGTGAAAAACGGGATTTAGGGCAAGAAAGGAAATTTTCCCAATGACTTTGACAACCACGACTCGAACCCACGACAATACCTGTATCTTTTAAGGGTAACTCAAGGTTCGATCGAATTAGCAAATCTTGAATCAATGTCGTAGTGACATCATCAATCAAAGAAGGATGAGAATTAATTAAAGCGAGGGGTAAAGGGGGAAAATAATCAAAAGGCTGATGAAACTTAATACCAGAAATACCATTTATCACCCCTTCCCAAGTAGCTTGGGTATCTCCTAAACAGGATAAAATACTAATTCCTGTAACGACAATTTTAACCATTAATTAACAATTTACTAGATACAGGCACATAGACATCGATCGAATTTAGAAATTATGAGAAATTTAAACTAAATTCCCCTTAATAAGCTGGGCGTTTTGATTCTCGAAATTGTATTTAACTCAAAACTATAATTGATAAGAAATATAGCCATTTTTTTGGGTTAGAAAATCTATTATAGCAATCCTAAATCATTTATGAGAAATAATAGCGTGATAAGAAACATCTCTTAAAACCAACAATTAGACTAAACACTTTGATTTATAAGTATTTTACCTGACACCTGATACCTGATACCTACCTTTATGATATTACAACTCAAATAGGATCGCTATATTATTAAAAACCATGCTTATTAAGGGAGAGAGTTGTCAAGAGAGTAAATCAAGGATTTTTTCTGTTTCAAAATTACTTACTAATTGCCTTAATTTTTCCGTAATTTGATAGTGATTTGATGGTATTTGATTAATTAAAAATAACATTTTTTTCTCCTCTAATCTTAATACTGCTTGTTTTAATTCCTGATGCCATTGAGGAGGCATAATTTCCAATGATTCTGATGTTAATATTTCTGGAGGATTAACTTTTTGATGATGATTAATGTCAGAAGTTTTTTCATAGATGAATTTTAAATCTAAGTGTTTTTCTAACATCTCAAAAATAGTGCTATCTAAAAAGGGTTTACGCACATAGTCATCACAACCTGCATCAAGGATAATTTGTTGCTGATTTCCTAATACACTAGCTGTTAAGGCGATAACGATGGTAGCATTTCCTTGTATGGTACTTTTAATATATTTGATCGTCTCATAACCATCCATAACGGGCATTCTCATATCTAACAATATCAGATCAGGTTGCCAATTTTGCCATATCTCGATCGCATCTTTCCCATTTTCCGCTTCTTGTAACTCAAAGTCAAAAGGTTGCAATAATTTGATTAAAAGTTGACGATTTTCCCATTTATCGTCCACCACTAGGATACGATATTGGTGTTGATTTGGTGCAAGGGCAATAACACGGGATTTATGAGGAATTTGGGTGATACTATGGGGGTTTACTTCTTTAACTTTAATATTAAATTTGAAGGTTGAGCCGATGCCTTCTTCACTGGTAAGGGTTATATTTCCTCCCATTAATTCAATAAATTGTTTGGTGATGCTTAAGCCTAAACCCGTGCCTTCTGGGGTATATTTTCCTGTTTCACTCTGTTGAAAGGCTTTAAAAATTCTCGTTTCATCTTCTTTGTTGATACCGATACCAGTGTCTGTGATTTCAAACCATAAATCGTATTCGGGGAAAATAAGGGGTTTTGCTTCTAGGTTAACAGTGACACTGCCAGTGACGGTAAATTTAATGGCGTTACTGAGAAGGTTGATTAAAATTTGTCTTAGTTTAAGGGTGTCGGTGTTGATATAACGGAGGGGTAAATGTTGATAATTAATGGTGAGACTAAGGTTTTTTTCTTGGGCTTTAATGGTAAATATTTGGTTAATTTGGCTCAATAAATGGAATAAATCGATATTTTCTGCGTTTAATTCTATTTTTCCTGCTTCTATCTTCGCTAAATCTAAGATATTGTTAATTAATCCTAAAAGATGTTTGCCACTATTGTTGATTATTTCCAGATTCTCTTTGGTATTTTCTAATGCGTCACGGGAATTGAGCATTAACTGAGAAAATCCTAACACAATATTGAGGGGCGATCGAAGTTCATGACTCATATTAGCAAGAAAACTGCTTTTTGCATGGTTTGCGACTTCTGCTTTTTCTTTAGCTTCAGCTAACTCAAGGGTGCGTTGCTCTACTTTTTGTTCAAGGGTGCGGTTATAATCTTCTAATAATTGTTTTGCTTGTTGGAGATTTTGCTCATTTTCTTCAATTTTTTGAACATAATCTTCTAATTGCCCACTCATAATATTAAAAGATTGAGACAGATTATTTAATTCTTTTATGGGATTATTTACAGATATTTTTTGCCAGTTACCCTGAGCAATATTTTGAGAAGCTAGATTTAATTTAGCAATAGATTTCGCCATTAAATTGGCAATTAATAAACTTAAAATAATGGTGATAACTATAGAGGTGATAGTTAAGAGAATTGTTTTTTTATAATTAGCTTGAATTTCTGCTAAAAAATCTGTTTCAGGAATATTGATAATTAATAACCAATCTAAGCCATATTCATCTTTTAAATTACTTACTAATAAAAAGTATTTTTCATTATTAATGGTTACTTTTTTAAGGATAGATTGATTAATTTTACCAAAACTTTGGTATCGATCGAGTAAATATACACCAATAGCTTTATTGATATTATTTTCATGATTAGTAATAGAAATTAATTTGACTTGATCATTTTCTAAAACTGATAAATTATCTTGGGTAGAAGTAGCGATTAAATCTCCTTTATTATTAATTATAAGAGCTTTTCCTGTTTTGCCGATGGTTAAAGAATCGAGATATTCACTAATATAATTTAAGTCTAGTTGAACGGATAAAACTCCTTTTATCTCAGGAGAATTATCAAGATAAATCGGTTGAGAAAAATTAATGACTAAGGTTTGTTGATTAGATAATCGAGGAAATACATTAGTCCATGTTTTACTTTTTTGTGTGATTGCAGTTTGATACCAAGGACGTTGATGAGCAGAAAAATTGGGATAACTAAAAACAGGATTAGTTTTGCTTTGATAGTTTTGAATTGAGGTATAACCTTGATAGTTTTTCCCATCACTAACGGCAATTCCTTCAACTTTTTCCTTAGTTTTTTGATGTAATGTATAACCACTAACAACAAAATAATTTTCTAAATTAACGACTTTAATCGCCGCAATAAATTTATCTTTATTAGTCTTATATTCTTGCCACAGAAATGGCAACCAGTTATCCATATTTTCTGTGTCTAAATCTAAAATATTTGCAGTGATTAAGTTTTGATTCGTCTGGTTTATTTGTTGTGGTAACTCCAAAAATGTTTTAACATTATCCAAGATTCGATCGCTACTTTGACTCATCAACTGATAGGCTAGATTATCGATGGCTTTTTGACTAAACCAGAGAGAGACACTACTGACAGAAGTAGCAGTAATAACTACTGGGAATAAAAAAGAAGCTGATAAAATCGTTTTTAAGGAAAAACCCATACATTAATAATTATTTAGACAAAACGATTCACAAAATTAAGCTATAAAAAATTAAGCTATAATCTTTATATTATATTTATGATTAGAAATCACCTTAGTCAAGAAAAGGCATAGAAAAAATGTAACATCAGATTACGAGTTTGCAGGTATATTTCATAACTTATTTAACAATACAAACAGGTTTATTTATCAATGATACAACAGGGCGAATTAGTTACGATCGAAATCGAAGACGTTAGTAGTGAAGGTAACGGCATTGGAAAAGTTAATCAACAAGTAGTTTTTGTGCCTAATACCGTGACGGGCGATCGAATTTCTAGTCGTATAATGAGAGTTAAAAAGAAATATGCAGAAGGAAAACTAGACAGACTAGAAGAAAAATCCCCTTATCGTATTCGTTCTCGTTGTATTGTGGCGGACAAATGTGGCGGTTGTCAATGGCAACATATCGACTATGAGTATCAACTCAAAGTTAAACAAAACCAAGTCAAAGAAACCTTAACTCGCATTGGCGGTTTTAGTGACTTCACCCTCGAAAAAATATTATCCGATGATGATTTAGGCTATCGTAACAAGGTTAACTATCCCTTGGGAGTATCAGAAACAGGCACAATAAAAGCAGGATACTATCAACAGGGTAGCCATCAGATTGTTAATATTAATCAGTGTCCCATACAAGACGATCGACTTAACCCTCTCCTTAAAGAAATTAAACAGGATTTACAACAACTACAAATTCCGATTTACGATGAAAAGACGAGAAAAGGTGCATTGCGTCATCTTTGTTTTCGTATCGGCAAAAACACGGGAGAAATTTTGTTAACCCTCGTTAGCGCTCAAGTTAGTAATAATGTCATCGAAAAACAAGCCCAAATATGGTTACAACGTTATCCTGATTTAGTGGGAGTCTGTTTAAATCATAACCCTCAATCCACTAACGTTATTTTTGGTAAAGAAACAGATTTACTCGCAGGAAGGCTTTATATTAACGAAATTTTTGCTGGTTTAACCTTTCATTTGCGCCCCGAAACCTTCTTTCAAGTTAACACCACTGTTGCCGAAGCCTTATTTAATCAAGTCTTAACTCAACTCAATTTACAAGGCAACGAAATCGTTTTTGATCTTTACTGCGGAATTGGTACATTTACATTACCCATTGCTCAAAAGGTAAAGCAGGTTATCGGTATTGAATCCTATAACATTTCGATCGAACAGGCAAACCGTAACGCCCAAGTCAACGAAATAAACAATGTCAAATTTATTTTAGGAGACACAGAAACAATCCTTCCCGAAATAGACGAAATACCAGATATTGTTATTCTTGATCCTCCCCGTAAAGGTTGTCAACCCCAAGTCATCGAAACATTATTAGCCATCAAACCGAAGAAAATTGCCTATATCAGTTGTCATCCCGCCACCCTAGCAAGAGATTTAAAAATGTTATGTGAAAACGGAGATTATCAACTAACCTTTGTACAACCTGCGGATTTTTTCCCTCAAACACCCCATGTAGAAACCGCCGTCATTTTAATTCGGGAAAATTAGTAAACTTTCAGAAGTTTATGGCAATAAGGGAATAATTTTAAATACTGTAAAATAATTAGTTAAAAAACATAAAATTATGGTTCAAAAATTAATTAACATATCAGCTAATCAAGACATAAACTTAAAGAATTTAGCTAGTAATTTAGGTTTATCAGAAGATGAATTAATTGCCAATATTTTAAGTAAATTTTTACAAGAAAATATAGTTTTAAATGATCCCTTAGAAGATTTCTTAGCAGAAGCTGAGATTATTTCTCAAATTCATAAGTTACCCAAAGATTATAATTTTAATCGTCAAGAAATTTATGACTCAAATTAATCAATATCGTTATCTATTAGATACTAATATTCTCATTTATCCTTATGAACAAAAAACTAATAATGAGAAAAAAAAGAAGGCTTCTCAATTACTTCGTTTGTTAAAATCTCAAAATAATACTGCTTTACTTCTCTTATTATGATGCTCAAATTTGGGCAGTGGCGAAATTGTATCAGATTCCTATTATTTTAAGTGAAGATTTTAATACAGGCTCTACCATTGATGGTATTTATTTTTTGAATCCTTTTACCGAAGATTTTAACTTAGAATCTCTTGCTTAATACTTAACTCTTTCCTTTTCCCTCTTCCCTACCTTTATCAATATCTTTTATTTCCTTGTCGAGTATAAGAAAAAGATTTTTCAAAGAAAAGTGAACAACTTTGCCAATATTTGTTACAATTTGTTAAAAGGCATCAATTTACTCTCAGAGATGTGTTTACATTTCTAGCAAAATTACCTTAGTCGATGCCTATGATCTCTATGGTGAAATTGAGATAAATCAGTAAACCTTGTAAGTAATTTGTTTGTTAGGATATTCTCAAATATGAGCAGTTTCCTTAATAAATCGTTGTATCTAACTCTTGTGCTGATTCCTATTAGTAAAGGAAGATGATTTCCTGAAACCTTCTTAGTAAGGAAATGGAACATCTGAAGATCAAACAAAATTGCTTGAGCAAAAATTAACCCCGTTTACTAATACTTATCTCATCAGGAAGAGTATCCTTAGAAGTATGAACCGAAAAAGTAAGGACTAATGCCATAATTCTTTCAATTATGTATCTTTTAGTCAATTGTCTATCATTAATATCACTCCTTACCCTTACCAGTTTTGCTTCTCGTGATTGTTTTCCCCTTCATCTGTCGAGACATTTTTAGTTAAACAATTCATATTTAATCAATACAGATGACAACTTCTTTCGCAAGTTTAGGACTTTCAGAATCCCTCCTTAACCAATTAGAAAATATTGGTTTTACTACCCCGACAAAAATACAAACTTTAGCTATTCCTGAATTGATTTTAGGGCGTGATGTAGTGGGACAATCCCAAACTGGTACGGGTAAAACTGCCGCCTATTCTTTGCCTATCCTCGATCGAATCGATCGAACTTCTAAAGACGTTCAAGCCCTTATTTTAACCCCCACCAGAGAATTAGCCCAACAGGTGGCAGAATCCCTCAAGGATTTAATTGGGCGCGATCGAATCTATGTCTTAACCGTTTATGGTGGACAATCGATCGAACGTCAAATCCGCTTTTTAGAAAAAGGCGCACAAATCGTGGTGGGTACTCCCGGACGTATTATCGACTTATTGCACCGCAGAAACTTAAAACTAGATACCTTAAAGTATGTAGTGCTAGATGAAGCGGATGAAATGTTAAGCATGGGTTTCATTGACGATGTTAAAGAAATTTTATCCACTACTCCAGAAGGTCGTCAAACTACCTGTTTTTCTGCCACCATGCCTCGTGAAATTAAGCAATTAGTTAACGAGTTTATGAAAGAACCCGTTACCATTACGGGAGAAAAACCTCAAGACACTCCTTCCCGCATTGATCAAGTGGTTTATATGGTGCCTCGTGGTTGGTCAAAAGTCAAAGCGATTCAACCGATTTTAGAAATCGAAGATCCCCAAACCGCTATTATTTTCGTGCGTACCAAACGTACCGCTTCGGAAGTAACGGCAAAATTACAGGAAGCGGGGCAAAGTGTGGACGAGTATCATGGTGACTTGAGCCAACAACAACGGGAACGTTTAATTCAGCGTTGGCGCGAAGGCAAAATCAAAATTGTGGTAGCTACGGACATCGCCGCTCGTGGTTTAGATGTGTCGGACTTAACCCACGTTTTCAACTTCGATTTACCTGATAACAGTGAGACTTATATTCACCGTATCGGACGTACGGGTAGAGCTGGAAAAGAAGGTAAAGCCATTGCTTTAGTTGAACCTAGCGATCGTCGTTTATTACGTCAAATTGAGCGCCGTGTTAATCAAACTATCCGAGTTGAGCAAATTCCCAATCGATCGACTGTGGAAGCCAAACGCATGGAAAAACTCACAGAACAAATCAAGGAATCCCTTGCTGGTGAAAGGTTAGCCTCTTTCTTACCCTTAATCAAAGAGTTACATGGAGAGTATGAACCTAGTGCCATTGCGGCGGCGACATTACAAATTTTATACGATGCCAACTGCCCTGCATGGTTACAACAAGAGTGGGAAGTTCCCCCTCCTGCTACTCCTAAACCTAATTTAGCAGGTAAAGGCGGTTCTTCTGGTCGTAAATACGGCAGTCGTGGTAGTGGTAGTTTTGAACGTAAACAAGGCTACGGCGGAAGTGGAAGCGGTAAACCCAAACGTAATTTCGATCGACCCGTTAAGGTACGATAGGGATTGAGGAAACTAAGTAGATAGGCAAAATTAATTGTATGTTTACTTTGTGAAAGGCAAAAGGCAAAAGGCAACAAAGATTATAGGTTATTTTGCCCATTGCCCTACCCCCTCCTCAGACTTTTTGAGCAAACCCTACTTATATTCTCAAGATGAGTTTTCTCCAATCCCACATTTGACAGGTTTTCTTCAATGAATAATTTAACGGTTAAAATAAATAAAATATTGTTAATAAGTAATGGTCATGGAGAGGACTTAAATGGTAGTTTAATTGGTGAGGCTTTAAAGTCGATCGAACCTAATTTAACCGTAGATGCTTTTCCTATTGTGGGGGAGGGTAAATCCTATAAAAATAAACAAATATCTATAGTTTCCCCCCTTAAATCCATGCCTTCTGGTGGCATATTTTATCTCAATATTATTAACTTAATTAAAGACTTATTTTCAGGTTTAATTGGTTTAACTATTAAGCAAATAATCACCATAAATAAAATTAAAAATAACTACGATATAGCGGTAGCTGTTGGGGATATTGTTCCTCTTTTTTTTGCTTATTTAACAGGTAAAAAATACTATAGTTTTATCGTTTCTACTTCTAGTTATTATGAAGGAAAATTAAAGTTACCTTTCTTAACAAAATTACTAATTCGATCGAACCGTTGTCAAATAGTTTTCACTAGAGATCAATATACTGCGGATGACTTGCAAAATCAAGGATTGATGAAAGCAAAATTTGTCGGTTATCCCATCATGGATACCTTAAAAACCACAGGCAAAAATTTGCACTTATCCCCAGAAAAGCCCATGATTGCCTTATTGCCCGGTAGTCGTTTACCCGAAGCCTTGAGAAATTTGCAGTTATTATTACAAGTCTGTGAAACTTTAGTCAACATTTCCTCTGAAAATTGGCAATTTCGAGGTGCTTTAGTACCAAGCATTACAGAAGAAGATTTGAACAATATTGAAGGTTGGCAATATCACGAGGGAGTTTTAAGCAAACAAATTAACGATAATAAAGTGTCGGTGATGGTTTTCCATGATGCTTTTGCCGATATTTTATTACAATGTAATATATCGTTGGGAATGGCAGGAACTGCGGTAGAACAGGCAGTAGGCTTAGGCAAACCAGTAATACAAGTTTCAGGAAAAGGTCCTCAATTTACTTATCGCTTTGCTGAAGCACAAATGAGGTTATTAGGGAGTAGTACCATTACGATCGAGGACTCTCAAGATAATCAGATAATATGTGAGAAAACAGCCCATAAAATTATCGAAGTTTTAGGGAATAAAGAATTTTTAGCCCAATGTGTTATCAATGGCAAAGAAAGGGTTGGAAGTATGGGGGGATCATTAAATATCTCCAAAACAATACTAAGCTACAACGCATCCAAGTTAACTGATTAACACAGAAGATGTAACTTTACCTATAAACTTGCCACGATTAGAATTTAATTCTGATTTCAGAAATCAAAACCATTCATTAGTCTAGTCATTAGTCATTTTTCCCAAGGCTTGTTGTTGCATTTTTTTGAAAATATTAATAAAACCATTAGCACGAGAAGGGGTTAAACTGACTTGTAATCCTGTTTCTTCAATAAAATCTGGAGTTAAATTCACCACTTCTACAGGGGGTAATCCATTTAAACCTTCAATGAGAAATGCTACTAATCCCTTGACTAATTGTGCATCGGAGTCCCCCTGATAAAATATTTGATTATCTTCTAATGTTGAGGTGATATAAACTTGCGAAACGCACCCTAAAACTTTATTCTCTTCGGTTTTGGCTTCTTCAGGCATAGGTGCTAATTTTTTTGCATACCATAATAACTGTTCGTATTTTTGTTTCGGATTATCACGACGTTTGAATTTTTCGACTATTTTATCTAGGTTTTGAGGTCTGGAATTAGATACCATAAAATTAATAATAATGATCAGAACATTTTTTACTCTTTATCGTCTATTTTAATTAATAACTACACTAAAGTTGATTAATCATGTTTAATTTTTTTCTGTCGTTTACATCACTATGGTTTTTGGGTATAATCTCGATCGTACTGATACCCTTAAATTCTAAAGCTCAAATCCCCAATAATCAGGAAATTAGAGGCACGACAGGAGGAAATAATAATAGTGGCGATTGTGGTTATATTGCTAATGCACCTAATCATATTATTACTTTAAATCAACAGGTATATTCTTTAAATATAGTCGTGGAAGCAAATCAAGGAAAACCCAGTCTTTTAGTACTAGGACCTGGACAGAATGATCGATTTTGTATTCTTGGAGACTCCACTCCGAGTAAATATCCTAAAATGGGAGGAGTGTGGGCACCGGGTAAGTATTTTATTTATGTAGGAGATACTCAAGGAAGTCAAAACCCTTTTACTCTCAGAATCACAAGCAAATAAGCATTCAAAGTCTTGTCATGAAGGTAAGCAAGAATCTTTTGATGAAATAGAAAGAGAAAAACTAGGAAAAATAGTTTAAAAAAACTCAAATCAAAAATGATTTAATCCTAGTAATAATCTCTTATTTTCAGATAACAACTGCAAGAGTAAGTTATCTATTTTTTTGTTAAATAGGTTTATTAAGCCTCGTTTTTTCCAGTTTGAATATATAAAATCAAGAGAAAAACCGTAGGCACAAGCACAAATAAAAGGGTGGCAACAAAGCCTAAATCATTAACTTGCATTTTTTATTATTCTCAGAACTCAACTGACGATAACTAGAATATCATAATTTCGTATTTTAACTTTAATAATAGAAACTTTTGACTAATATAAATAATTGTAAACTTTTCTTGACTTTTTTTTCGAGATCAATATTTTTTCTCCATTAGACCTTTTCCATTCTTCATTCTTCATTCTTCATTTTCAACGTATTGTTACAACTCTTAATAAAATAGCTTCCTGAGATGGTGTAGAGTTTGCTAAACTTATATCTAACTTGAATTTTTCCCTTGCATTGCAATAAATATAGTTTTTTAAAAATATTATGGTAACAACAGTAAAAAAACCCGAATACGAAGAAATACGTCCGGGTGTGAAAGTACCCGCTAAAGAAACAATCCTTACACCTCGTTTCTATACAACGGATTTTGACGCTATGGCAAAAATGGATATTAGCGTTAACGAGGAAGAATTACAGGCAATTTTAGCTGAGTTTAAAGAAGACTATAATCGTCATCATTTTGTCCGTAATGCAGATTTTGACCAATCATGGGATCATATTGATGGTGAAACTCGTAAATTATTTGTAGAATTTCTTGAACGCTCTTGTACGGCTGAATTTTCTGGATTTCTATTATATAAAGAGTTGGGCAGACGTTTAAAAGATAAAAGTCCTGTATTAGCAGAGTGTTTTAACCTCATGTCTCGTGATGAAGCCCGTCACGCTGGTTTCTTGAATAAAGCAATGTCTGACTTTAACTTATCCTTAGATTTAGGGTTTTTAACCAAGAGTCGTGATTATACTTTCTTCCAGCCTAAATTTATTTTCTACGCTACCTATTTATCTGAAAAAATTGGTTATTGGCGCTATATCACCATTTATCGCCATTTAGAGCAAAATCCCGAAAACCGCATTTATCCTATCTTCAAGTTTTTTGAAAATTGGTGTCAAGATGAAAACCGTCACGGTGATTTCTTCGATGCTATTCTCAAAGCAAAACCTGAATATTTAAACGATTGGAAAGCGAAACTATGGTGTCGTTTCTTCCTTTTATCGGTATTTGCGACTATGTATCTCAATGATTTACAGCGTTCTGATTTTTACGCTTCCATCGGTTTAGATGCTAGAAGTTACGACAAACACGTCATTGAGAAAACTAATTACACTGCTGGACGAGTTTTTCCTGTCATTATTGATGTTAATAATCCAGCTTTTTACGACAGTTTAGAAATTTGTGTTAGTAATTGTGAGAAGTTACGAGCTATTGATGCTAGTAATTCGATCGCGCCTGTCAAATTCCTTCGTAAACTGCCTTTATTCTTATCTAACGCTAGTCAGTTTATCCGTTTATACTTTATTAAACCGATCGAAGCGGAATCTTTACAAGGCAACGTCCTTTAATATCTAGGTTATAGGGTGTTAGGTTTTAGGTGTGGGTTTTCTCAAATCCGTTATGAGTTATTTATTACCTATTACCTACTCCCTATCCCTCTCTTGTCTAATCATAGACTAATATTTCTTTATGTATAATCTAATCATATCAAGAAAATAGTTTTCTATGGTGAATGGCTTAAACGTCCAATGTTTCATTGTTGATAATTTCTTGGACACATAATTTTAAATCGTCTAGTTTTGTGTGAATGACATTCCAAACAATATTGATGTTAATAGAAAAATAAGCATGGACAATAAAATCTCTTAATCCTGCTATTTTTTGCCACTCGATATATGAATATTTGATTCTTATTTCTGGAGGAATTTTCTTTGTTGCTTCTCCTATAATCATTAAATTATATACGACAGATTCAAGGGTTTTTTCGTCTTCTAATAATTCTTCATAAGTTAAATTAAATATATATTTTTCTATCTTATTAATGCTGGTGATAATGTCTGTTAAGTAAATGGTTAAGCTACGAGACATAGAAAACGTCCTTCATTACTTCTTCTCTAATTACGGGTTTTAAATCTTGTTTTATCACTAAGTCGATCGATTTGTTAAATAATTTTTCTAAATAAAATTTTAAGTCCATATAATTATCAAATGTAGGGCTTGTATTAAACTCTACTAAAAAATCTAAATCGCTGTTTTCGGTGGCTTCATTTCTAGCGGTTGAACCAAATAAAGCAAGGGTTTTTATCTGATATTTATCAAAAAATTTTTCTTGATTTTTTATTATTTTTAAGACTTTCTCTTTATCTAGTATTTGAGATTTATTTTCTAAGGTAGTTATCATGGTTAATTTATAAAAAAAAGTTTAAAGAAAATCGTGATGATGATTGAACCATTAATTTTATTTTGGTTAATAACACTATGGTTAACAAATTCATCTCTATTATTACAAGGATTCAACAATTTACTATCCATAGTGCATCGATCGATCAAAACTATATTTTCCTACGGGATAATTTCTTTAATTTATAAATAGTTGATTCGGAGTTTGACAAAAGAGGCTAATTATCTTGTTCTCATGGTAGCAAGTCGAGCATTTTGATAATAATGTCCTAGAATTTGACGGTAATCAACG
The DNA here is from genome assembly GCF_050753365.1 of Geminocystis sp. CENA526. Classification (NCBI taxonomy): domain Bacteria; kingdom Bacillati; phylum Cyanobacteriota; class Cyanophyceae; order Chroococcales; family Geminocystaceae; genus Geminocystis; species Geminocystis sp. CENA526. The sequence continues at coordinate 85,622 of NZ_JBLZFY010000003.1, read as the reverse complement.
CCATTTTGGGCTAAATAAAATGTACCCCACTGGCTTAATCCGATACCATGCCCAAATCCTCTCCCTGATACTTGAATGGTATTGCCTGATGTGGATACTCTAAATAAAGTACTGCGCAAATCTAAAGCACTTCTTAACTCAGTTCCTGCCACATTTCTTGTACTTCGATCGCCAACTACTTGCATAGTAACAACTCTACCTTGAGGAGTGGTTTTTTGAGGTACGAAAGCACGAATATTTCCTACCCCTCCTGCGACACGACTCATGGCGGAAGGAGAAATCGTTTTATTCCATTGAAAAACAGGGGCGGTTTGATCATAATCAACAACACCTCTTAGATAGGGTAGAGGAGAAGTCCAAATATCTTCGACATTCTCTGTATGTCCTCCCGATGAAGAATGAAAAACCGCTAAAATTGGTTGATTGTTATAAGTCATTATTTGCCCATTCGTGGCTTTGACGGCTTGATGAGTCGTGGTATATTCACTATTTAATCCTTTATACACCTGTGTGGCGGTAGTAGTGTCGAGATCAAAAACGCTATTTCTACTGGTATTACGTTTATATAAAGCATAGGTTCGAGCGGCAACGGCTTGGGCTTTTAAGGCTTCTTGAGGCCAACTGGGAATTGCTTCTGCTCCCACTACACTGTATAAATAATCTTCTATATCAACATAATTAACGGCAGTCATTGCATTACCCTGACGAGTTAATAATACCCTGCCACGATACCATCGATCGCCAATCCATGTGAGTCCATCGCCACTAGGCTCTAACCATATATTTGTAGAATTCCACTGAGCAAGATTAATATTGCCCCCATTAACTCTAGCCACAAAAGAGTTCATTCCATCCACTTGTCCGAGAACACGTCCTGCTCCATCTTTAATTACTGCGGGGGTAGAACTTCCTATTTGTAAGTTATTGACACTTTTTCTGATGGCTACTCTTAATTCGAGGGATGCTTGAGCTGAAGTCGTGAAAATTAGCCAGAATAGACTCAATAAACCGAATTTTGTTGTTATTTTTAAGAAAAATTTGCTCCACATAGTTAGTTCAATATAATATATTTTCGTTTATCAGTATCAAAACTTACCATTAAATAGAACATTGATAAATTGTTTAAAGTTCCCATACCATGATGTTTTATTATTGGAACAGGGTAAGTTCTAAAGTATTTTAGATTTTCCACTATCAGGATATTATATTTTGTCGATCGAATTAAATTATTTCTATCGATCGAGGATAATTTGTTAATGGCAAAAATATCATGATTTTGTTTTTGATGTCAAAATGCTTGAATTATTTTAATAAGATTGTTATGATAGTAAATCATACTTATTAAGCGGACGTGGCGGAATTGGTAGACGCGCTAGATTTAGGTTCTAGTATCTTTGATGTGGGAGTTCGAGTCTCCCCGTCCGCATTCTCTCTATCCCTTACTAATCTTGCTGATTTTTTATATACTTCGTCATCATTCCGTTTTCCAATCAAGATAACTTCTACTAATTCTTCTAATTTTTTAACAGAATTAGACATTATTGACATTACTCGATCGAACCTCCTCTTTGTCATTGCGAGATATGAAGCAATTTCGATGGAATTTGCACAATTCATTTTATATTATACAATTACAGACTCTACTTATAAGGGTGATTTTGTCGGTTTACCTATTTCTCTAGGATATTTTTTTGCGGTTAGTTTGACTTTTTCGATATAAATACAGTGTCGAATATGATTTTGTAGGGGAGTATTTTGATTAGTTATTTTCATTAATTTGCCTCCTAATTTATGGCTTACCTCCTCAATTTTTAGCTTTTCTTCTTCCGTTATATTTCCACGATATAAAATGGCTATTCCTCCTATTTTTAATAATGGTAAACTATATTCTAAACAGACAGAAATTTCAGCTACAGCTCTAATTACGGCAAAATCATAATGTTTTCGATGGTTTTGATCTTGTCCTATGGCTTCGGCTCGATCGACTAAGGTGTTAATATTGGTTAAATTTAATTTTTTAGCGACTTCTTTAATAAAGTTAATTTTTTTGGCAACGGAATCCATTAAGGTTAATTCAGCGTCAGGAAATACGATCGAAATAGGGATACCGGGAAATCCTCCTCCAGTGCCAATATCAATAATTTTTTTGTGGTTAAAATCATATTCTAAAACAGGAGCTAAAGAATCCCATAAATTTTTTTCCCAAAATTCTTCAGGGGTTGTAATTCTAGTTAAATTAAGGTGTTGATTAATAGCTAATATTTCGTCATAAATTCCTTGCCATAACTGTAAATTTTCAGCAGAAGGTATCCAATTTGTGGTGCTTTTCCACAAGTCTTCATAGGTTGGTAAAAGATTATTTTCTGTCATAAATTATTAGTTTGAAATTGAGCATTTTTACTTAGTTTTAATTGTCCAATGACGGGGAGAAGATTGATACACTTCAACATTTTGCCAACCAATTTGAATAATAATATCTTGAATTTCTGCAAGAGTAAGCGCTGCGTGTAAAGAGTCTTTAAATAATTGTTTTTGACGAGGATTATAGTCTAAATCCGCTTGTTTAACGATTTCTTCTACATCATTTTCTGAGGATGGACGCAATAAATCCCTAATTAAAATACTACCATTAGGCTTGACGACTCGATCGATCTCCCGAAATAAATCCATGGGATTAGGAATATGATGCACCAAACTATTAGACATTACCAGATCAAAAATATTATCACCATAAGACATTTTTTTGCCGTCAAGGAGAGATAGTGTAATTTGTGAGGACTTTTGAGCTTTTTCAATGTTTGTTTGTGCTAACTTGAGCATAGACTCAGCTAAATCAACCGCTATAATGTGCCATTTTGGTTGTAAATCCGCTAAGATAATGGGTATTCTCGCTGTGCCAGTGCCAATATCTAAAACTTTTGCTGTTTCAGAAGCTAATGTACTTGCTAACAAGGCAAAATCGGTGTTAACTTCTGTAAAGTCCATTTGATCATATTCAAGGGCTTCTATATCATTATCCATCACTTCAGGCTCTAAAATTCGATCACAATAACTATAAGTTTTATTTTCCATAATTATTTTTTTCATCTAATATGATTCATTTTTGCTAAATTCTATTATGATTTTACCAGTGGTAAAAAAAGTTTTTATATAAATGAGTAATTGGAAAAAAGGATTAAAGTTAAATAATGGTCAATATGTTATTGAGTCTATTTTATTAAGAAGTGGCACTGGATTTTATTATCGAGCTAAAGATACCACTAATTCTCAATTAGTGACAATCAAGGCTATTGATATATTTTGGGCTTCTCGTGAAGATAAGACAGATTTTGAACAAAAGTTGATTAAACAAGCTCAAATGGTGGCTTCTAAATGTTCTAATCCTTATATTGTTAAGTTATACCCTCAAGTTTTTTTGGAAGATAATCGTGCTTATATGGTGATGGATTATCTCGATGGTGTGGATTTAGCTACCTATCTCGATCGAAATGGCAAGTTTTCCCCTGATTCTGCGTTAAAATTAGTTACCAAAATTGCTACGGCATTAAATGTTATTCACCAAAATAAATGTATTCATCAGGATATAAAACCCCAAAATATCATCTTTGATGAAGTCACAGAAGACCCAATTTTAACGGATTATGGACTAGCGGTGAAATTATTTGCCTTAGCCCCCAGAAAACCCCAAAATATGGACTGTTTTAGTCCTCCAGAATCTTCTAATAACAATAACATTAAACCTGCTACCGATATTTATTCTTTAACAGCAATATTATATGTTCTAGTAACAGGACAATTACCGACTCCTGCGAATTTCCGTACTTATAAAGACTTAATCCCACCACAACAGTTTACTCCAGAATTGAGCGATCGATTTAATCAAGGTATCATTAAGGGCATGGAATTAGACATCGAAAAACGCCCTCAAAATTTAAGAGATTGGTTTCAATTATTCAAAGAAAGTACTAATAATAACCCACCAAATACAGTACAAAAAACTCCTATTTCTACAGCAGAAAGTAGGCAAAAAATTCTCGATGCAGTGGTAGATAATGATGAAACTATTGTCCAAAAAGTATCCCCCATCAATGCACCACCTACCATTATTAAACCTAAAACTAATTATCCTAATATAGAAACTTTTGAATTTGAGACGATTTCGATCGAAACTGAGAAGAAATTATTTGGTTTAATGTCCAGTGTTAAGAAAAATCCTATCACCAAGAGCGGACAATTTTTCGTGGAATACTTAGGAGAAGGAGTAAACCTTGACATGGTATTTATTCCTGCTGGATCATTTATGATGGGATCAAACAACAATGAAGATGGTAGAGATAAAGACGAAAGCCCTTTACATTTAGTTAATCTCAACTCTTTTTATATCAGTAAATATCCCATTACTCAACTACAATGGCGCACAGTATCATCATTCCCTAAAGCCACAAGACCTGTCAAGACCAATCCTTCCGCTTTTAAAGGGGATAATTTACCCGTAGAAAAAGTATCATGGTTAGACGCTCAAGAATTTTGTAAACGTTTGAGTAAATATACTAACCGCACCTATCGACTTCCTACAGAATCAGAATGGGAATACGCTTGTCGAGGTAACACTAAAAGCGCTTTTTTCTTCGGAGATTCGATCGTGCCAGACATTGCCAATTATGATAGTAGAAATGATCATAAAAAGGGAAAATATGACAAAAAAACCTCCCCCGTAGATAGTTTTTACCCCAATCCCTTTGGCTTATACGATGTTCATGGTAACGTATGGGAATGGTGCGAAGATCATTATGCTAATAATTATATCCATAAACCTAAAGATGGAAGCGCTTATCATGCCCCGATGAGTAACCAACCCAGAGTAGTCAGAGGGGGATCATGGTCACTATCTTCGCAGTATTGTCGTAGTGCTAAAAGGAGTAGTTATGCTGCCGATTCTAACTATAACTTTGTTGGTTTTAGGGTAGTCTGCGTTATTGATAATGATTAGACTTTCCAGAAACAATTTTTAATTGGCTTGTAGAGGGATAATAATAATATATTATGCCCGTACAGGGCTTGTGCCTCTTATCTTCATCATTTTATAGTTCACTCAGGTGTAAACTTAGATGCGTTCTAGCTTAATAGGTAATAGGTGATATAATTTGTCTTTGATTTTACCATTGTACAAAAATATTCAAACATGAGTGTTGAACTCCGAAGTTACGTTTATTTAGACAGATTACAGCCTCAACACGCTTCCTATATTGGCACTGTTGCTTTAGGGTTTTTGCCCTTACCCGGGGATGCTTCTTTGTGGATTGAAATTTCTCCGGGTATCGAAATTAATCGCATTACCGATATAGCTTTAAAATCTGCCGTAGTTCGACCGGGGGTTCAATTTGTGGAAAGACTCTATGGATTGTTAGAGATTCATTCTAGTAACCAAGGGGAGACGAAAACCGCAGGAAAGGCTATTTTAGATGCTTTGGGAGTGAGTGAAAAGGATTGTTTGAAGCCTGAAGTAGTATCAAGCCAAATTATTCGTAATATTGATCCCTATCAAGCGCAAATTATTAACCGTAATCGGCGAGGGCAAATGTTGTTAGCAGGGCAAACTCTCTATGTTTTGGAGGTAAAACCTGCGGCTTATGCGGCTTTGGCAGCAAATGAAGCGGAAAAGGCAGCTTTAATTAATATTTTATCTGTTCAAGCGGTGGGAAGTTTTGGCAGACTATATTTAGGAGGGGCAGAAAGGGATATTAAGGCAGGGGCGGCGGCTGCTTTAGGTGCGATCGAAAATATTGGTGGTAGGATTATTAAAGATGATGTGAAAGAGTGATAAAGAGAGGCAAAAGGCAAAAGGTAAATAAAATAGGTAAGTCTGATAGGTATTTTAGAGAGATAAATTAATGAATAATCAAGAATATTGGCAAAATTTAATCAAAAATGTCGAAAAATGGAATCAATGGCGTATCTATAATGATGATGTTTCGATCGATCTATCGGGTATGAGTTTTAGTAGTTATAATCTGGAAGGAGTAAATTTCAGTAATTGTAACTTAACCGATACTAATTTTATAGGTGCTAACCTACGATTTGCAGATTTAAGCCATGCCGATTTAACGAGGGCTAATTTCATCGGTGTTAATTTAAGACTCGCTAATTTAAGAAACGCAACATTAATTAACACTTTGTTACATCGATCGAATTTAAGTGAAGCCAATTTGAATAATATTACTATGGTAGAATGTGATATTAGTAACGCTATTCTCTATGAAACAGAATTAGGAGAAGCCCTCATTTTTAAAAGTAATTTTAGCAATGCTCACCTAATTAATACTCATTTAATCAAAGCTAATTTAGTCCTAAATAATTTTGAGAATGCTATCATAAAAAATGCCGATTTTAGATGGTCAAAAAATGTCAAAAATAATCGATAATAATATTACTTAAAAATATGACTTTAGACTTATTACCTCCTTCCATCACAGGAGAATATTTAGCCCTTCAAAATATTAATTTATATGCCAAGCCAGACAGTGAAGAATTAGCAACCCAAATGGCAAAGGGAAGACAATTGAAAGTGATTTCTAACTCTACTGTAGAAGGTTCGATCGAAATTTGTTTATGTGAAGATAGTTATACAGCATGGCTTTCCCTTAAAGATTTACCATTACTAAAACCTGCCGAAAAAAAATATATTGCTCAACCTATATCAAGAGAAAAAATAGAAGCATTAATACCTCAAATTATCGAATTTACCTATCAAGCCATGAATACCCCTAACTATTATCTTTGGGGAGGCACAGTTGCTCCAAATTATGACTGTTCGGGATTGATACAATCAGCATTTGCTAGTGTCGGTATTTGGCTTCCTAGAGACTCTTATCAACAAGAAAATTTTGTTACTAAAATCGATCGAGAAACATTAAAAACAGGAGATTTAATCTTTTTTGGCACGAATAGAGTTACCCATGTTGCTTTATACTTAGGGGATAATAAATATATCCATAGTTCGGGCAAAGAAATAGGGAACAATGGTATTAAAATTAATGTCTTAAGGGATGACGAAGATCAAGTTAGTCGCAACTATTATCAACAATACTGGAGTTGTGGTAGAGTAACCGAGTCTTTTGTTAAGCAATTATAATGAAATTCTTAAGTTTTGTCATAAAAGTTAATATTTCTCTAATTTGTATTAGAATAGATAAAACCTTAGATTGTTAAGAAATGTTAATCCCGATTCTGATTTTCGATGTAGCACTTGTGGCTTGGTCATTACATTTAATGCAACAGGCTTTTGATCATCGTGAATTTTCTTTAATGTTAGCTGGTACATTAGTCGCTTTGTGTGCGGCTGCGATGATGGTAGTATATTTTTTAATTAATAACTGTTTGTCTCATTTTGCCCATAGTAGTTACTGATAATAAAAGGGGGGGAAAAGGAAAGAGGAAAGAGGGAAGAGTTATTTTTGAGAATTATCAAAAATGAGTTTGTGCTTATTTAACTGCAATACATTCAATTTCTACCAATACATCTTTCGGTAAACGAGCCACTTCGACACAGGCACGCGCTGGAGGGTTTTCAGTGAAATATTGAGCATAAACTTCATTCATCGGCACAAAATCCGCTAAATCCTTTAAAAATACCCCTGTTTTTACTACATTTGACCAATTAACTCCCGCTTCTGTCAAAATTGCTTCTATATTCTTCATTACTTGAGTGGTTTGAGCGGTAATATCTCCCTCTCCTATAATCTCCCCTGTTTCGGGATTTAAGGGAATTTGCCCTGCTATAAAGATTAATTCTCCCTGAGTTGCGATCGCCTGACTATATGGTCCTACAGGTGAAGGTGCGTTTTTAGTGTAAATTACTTTTTTGCTCATTTTGATATTAAATATAAAATAAATTAAATCAGTGAAATATTATTACATATTAGTTTATTAGGATTTTAACCTTTTTTCATTAAATATCTTTTAACTCTCTACCAAAGGGAAAAAGTGCCATCGGAATTAGCTTAAAATGTTGTCTAGCAAAAGGTAAACCGATAATAGTAATAGCTAAAATTGCTCCATGAAATAGGTGAGATAAGGCAATTTCCCAACCAAAAAAGATTACCCAAATGACGTTAAAAATCATCACAATCAAACTTGATGAATCTTCACTAACCACATTTATCTTGCCAAAAGGTGTCATGGTGGCTACTCCTATTTTAATGGTTTGAATGCCAAAGGGAATCCCCACGATTGTTAAACAGAGAGTTAAGCCTCCTAAAATGTATCCTAAACCGCTAATGAAACCTCCGAAAATTAACCAAATAATATTACCTAGTAAAGTCATAATCTTAATATTTGAATAGTAAGTCAACAAATCTCATCCTCCTATCCTTCTATCCTCCTATCCCCCTTGTCCACCTGTACTATTTTTCTTCTGACAACAAATTAGTTTCTTTAGGTTCAAATTTTAAGGCTACAGAGTTCATACAATAGCGTTTACCTGTGGGTTCGGGGCCATCATCAAAAACATGACCGAGATGAGCGTCACAAGCATTACATAAAACTTCGGTTCTTTTCATAAAAAAACTGAAATCGGTTTTATAGGCAACGCTATCTTCTCTTACGGGTTGCCAAAAACTAGGCCATCCTGTGCCTGAATTATATTTTGTGTCAGAAACAAACAATTCGTTACCACAGCATACACATTTATAGATACCTTTACCTTTATAATCGTGATATTCACCGGTAAAAGCTCTTTCTGTACCGTGTTTACGGGTTACTTGGAACTGTTCGGGGGTAAGGATTTCTTTCCATTCCGTCTCGGTTTTTTTGATTTTTTCTACCATGTTGGATTAACTCAAATAATTAAGATTTGTAAATAATTTCTTCTTTATTCTAACGTGATTGTAAATAAAGTTCATCAAAATACACTAAATGTTACGGTTTATAGATACAGGCAAGATGCCTGTTTTACGGCTTTTTTTTCCATAGTGCTAAACCGCCTCCCCTACCCCTAGCACCTATGAATTTATCTGTTACTAAAAAATAGCTAAAAAATGCCTGTTTACTAATATTTGTTTGATAAAAATTTGCTTCACTTTTTCTTCCATTTCTAATATTTGTTTGATAAATTTTTGTGCCTAAAATCTCCATAATTAGATAAGTAAAATCAAAAGCTATGATATTTTTTTTCTCTATAAATTTACAAGGTCCATCGATCGAAAACTTGACTAAACCAAATTTTACAGTATTTTCTACCCGCCCTTGATTGATATTTTCATTACTAAAATAAGAAATAATCACTTGAGTTAAAGAAGGAAGGTAAAAACCTGAACCGATAATATTTCCTAATTTTTTTTGACTGTTTTTTGTACCAGTAATAAAATGCAGTTGCCAATCACCCATAAATTGTTCAAAATCATATTGTGGTTTATGGTGATGACTATATTTTTCGGCGGATAGTAATGCTGATACCACTTCTTGAGGTTTCGATTTTTTGGTTTCGATCGAATCATTTAAAATAGAGAGAAAATCTGTCATAAAATCTCGTTAAAATTATTTGTATATAACATCGACTAGGATAAACTATAGTTTTTGATTCAAATTTTGTATTCTTAATAATTCTGTGACTGTCAAACTTCTACGGGATTCAATTTTCGGGGTGTTTTCGATCGAACTGATCAAAGATTGAGTAGCCGTAGTGGTAGAATAGCCTCGTCGGATAGCGACTTTTATTCCTCCTTCATCGGCTTCGATTTCCTTTTCTAAACTGCGATTTTGTTGCCAAATTTGATTAATAGCAAGAGATGCTAACGCGCCAGAAATTGCGATACCTACTATATCTTGGTTAATCAACTCAAAAGCTAATCCTCCCAAAGCAGACAAAGCAACCCCTTGATAAATGTCAAATTTAAGCCATTTTACCCCTAATAACTTTGCCACGGTTCGCAAAAAAAGTAAATCTCTGGAGGGCAAGGGTAACTGTTTCCATAACTCAAAATTGATATAGATAGGGCGATTTTTTGATTGCCATGGGAGAGAGGATGTAAAGGTGATAATTTCTTTTTGTTGAGGTTTACTGATAATTCGACAACATATTCTAGCGGATGCCGGCATTAAATCCTGTAATCGATTAATTTCCTGTTCTATACTCATCTTGACTTTCATGGAGAGGTACAAAAGATTCTTGTAACCAACAAGCCTCTAGGAATCTAATTTTATAAAGATACCAGAAACGACTCGGTTTCCACACAGATTCTTGTTCGATATTGGGGGTGACAGATTGATTAAGATACTCCCACACCGCATGACTCATTTTTCTAAAATTGTACATCATAGTTTTATCTCCCTAATAAGTGATCATTTTAAACAAAATAAATTCACTCCTCACAATTTGGGGCTTATACTAATAATTTGACAAATTTCTTCCCTTTTTATATCATGCCATAAAAGCTCGATCGATGGTGATTGAACCCGAAAAACCTCAAAATCTTGCCAAAAATAGTCGAATTTGCCCCCTCAAAAAATTAGTAATAATTGACAAACAGGTAAAGTTTTGTAAATTTTGTTTATTTAGACTCTCGTAGTTGAAATAAAGTTTACTTAAAAATTATCCTTTACTCCTTACTCCTTACTCATTACTCATTACTCCTTACTCCTTACTCATTACTCCTTACTCCTTACTCATTACTCATTACTCCTTACTCCTTACTCATTACTCCTTACTCCTTACTCATTACTCCTTACTGCTTACTCTTTACTCCTTACTCTTTACTCTTTACTCCTTACTCTTTACTCCTTACTCCTTACTGCTTACTCCTTACTCCTTACTCCTTACTCCTTACTCCTTACTCATTACTCATTACTCCTTACTCCTTACTCCTTACTCAATAAACTCTATTTTTGTCTGGTAATATCGATCGTAATTCTACCGCCAAAATCTGGGATAGGGGGAGAAGGTTTAGACAATTTCACTCTTACCTGAGAAATCGACTCAAATTTTAAGACATCTTCGGCGATTACCTCCGCCAATTTTTCGACTAAAGCAAATTTAGCAGTTTTAATAATGTGCTTAACCATGTCAATAGCGTGACGATAATCTACAGTGTCGTTAATATCATCACTTTTTCCCGATACTTGTAAATCTAACCATAAAGTTAAGTCCACTTCAAACCATTGTCCTAATGTTCTTTCTTCAGGCAATAAACCAGTATAACCATAACTGCGAATCCCTGTTACCTCAATACAATCCATATTTATCTAACAATTTAATTAATATTCATGGGTTCTATGATAAGTTAAAACACATCAATGAGTAGGGTTTGCTCAAAAAGTGTTTTGGTGAGGGTAGGTGTCAGGTGTCAGGTTTCAGGTGTCAGGTTTAAAAATCAAAAAAATTCAATTCATTGTTTTTTCTTTTGACTTAGTTTTTCGATTAAACTATGTAACATTTTGCCAATTTCTTCACATTTGTTCATCATAGAGTGCGTAACGTCAGTTAATATAAGCATCATAACGGGGATTTCATAGTGAGTTTTGTCGTTAACCCATTACGAGTAAAATCGATAAATGTCCATAAAATTAGTAACTATAAACACTGACATTCTAAATTATAAAATATGGTTTTAAAATTAAACAAAATTTGGCAATGGTGCGTCCTAACTATCATTACAATCTGCTTAATTATTGTTAATCGTCAAGGAGTTTTAGCCGATACCACTACGGGTTACAAAGCCTTGCAATTTCCGCCATTACCCTCCGTTGTCATTCCAGAATATGAACGGTATCAGTTAAAAAATGGTATGGTGATTTATCTCATGGAAGATCATCAATTACCCTTAATTAATGGTAGCGCCCTTATTCGTACTGGTTCTCGTTTTGAACCTTCCAATCAAGTGGGTTTAGCTTCCCTCACAGGGGATTTAATGCGTTTAGGGGGTACAAATAATCATAATCCTAATCAGTTAAACTCTATTCTCGAACAAAAAGCGGCAGCGATCGAAACATCTTTTGGCACAACCGTAGGAAGTGCCAGTTTTTCTGCTCTCAGTTATGATTTAGATAGCGTTTTACCTCTTTTTGCGGAGGTTTTACAATCCCCTGCTTTTGATAATCAACAATTTGAGCTACAAAAAACAAGAGTAAGAGGAAGTATTGCACGTCGTAATGATAACCCCGGACAAATTGCTAGACGAGAATTTCCTAAATTAATTTATGGTGCAAATAGTCCCTATGGGCGTACGATCGAAAATGAAACCCTGAATAATATCGATCGAAATGATTTAATCGATTTTTATAGTAAATATGTTCGTCCTGAAAATATTATTTTAGGCATTGTGGGAGATTTTGACTCGGAAACCATTAAGCCGATGATTGAGAAAACTTTTGGTAATTGGCAAGTAACCACCCCTTCTCCTCAATTTGCCATGACGACACCCCAACAACAAAATACTAACGGTATCTTTATCGTAGATCAACCGCAACTTACTCAGAGTAACATTTTATTGGGGCATTTAGGCGGTAAATTAAAAGACCCAAATTATCCTACTCTCACCGTGATTAATGGCATTTTAAACGGTTTTGGGGGCAGACTGCACAAAGAAGTCAGAGCTCGTCAAGGATTAGCTTATTCTGTTTATGGAATGTGGAATGCTAACTTTGATTTTCCGGGAGTATTTGTGGCAGGAGGGCAAACTAAAACAGAAACTACAGGACAATTCGTTAAATCTATCATTGAACAAATCGATCTTTTACGCAAGGATTCTATCAGCGAAGATGAGTTAAATTATGCTAAAAATTCTATTCTCAATTCCTTTGTTTTTCAATTCCAAAATCCTTCCCAAACGTTATCTCGATTGATGACTTATGAATATTATGATTATCCTTCTGACTTCATTTTTACCTATCAAAAAGCGGTAGAAAATACCACTATTAATAATGTCTTAAATGTTGCTAAAACTTATCTCACTCCTGATAAAATAGTGACTCTTATTGTCGGTAATCAAACCATAGTAAAAGAGGAATTTCAAGACTTTAATCAACCTATTAATAACGTTGATATAGCAATTAGGAATCATTTATAACCGTATTCCTTCTTCCCAAAGTAGGGGATGCTGAAAAAGTATTTTGATGAGGGGAGGTAATAGGTAATGGGTAATGGGTAATAGATAAAGTAATGAAAAATCAAGGTTTTGAGACTTTATATTAATATATAATACAAGATTGTTTTAAATAAAATTTAGTAAAAAATGCTCAGTTTTTCAGTAAAAATTGTGAAAACTGCACACTTTTTTATTAATTTAATGTGTTGAATCCCTTGATTTTCCTAGTCTTCCTATTTATTCAGCAAACCCTAATTTGGCATAAATACTGTAGAAGAGCCATAATTATTAATTATTCATGGTAGGTTTATGATGTGTAATTATCCAAGCCATAGCAGGGAGGATAATAATACTGGCAATGGTGATAATAGAAACTATCCAGATAAGGTTAATGTATTCATTAAACATAATTTAAACCTCATTAACTATTATTTAATTCCATTATATCAAAAATTAATTACTACGATACCAAACTTTTTGAATTTCATTAATGATTTCTGGAGTTGGACTTAATTTAACAGTAACAGAAGGATTAATTTCTACACCTTCAATATTTTGATTCCAAGGGCTTAAAGATTTTAATTCTAAATTATTTATTGGACGAAAACCATAGTTAGCAAAAATTATTTGTTGTTCATCTTTTGTTAAAAAGTCGATAAATTTTTGAGCTTTTTTTGCTTCAGAATTACTCACATTTTTCTGCCTATTATCATGGATATTTCCTTCAAAAACTTGGACAATCATGGTTCTTCACATAACAAGCCAAATAAGCTCAAACGCATTTAAGTTGCATTTTTTTTCAGTTATTGAAAATAACTAAAACTCTTGCCTATTCCCTATTCCCTCTTCCCTTTTCCCTACTCGTACTTTTTCAGCCGACTCTACTTAATCATAAGACCATGCTTCGATCGAATGAGGAACTATAGGGGTAATCAATTCGACAATGGCTTGAGCATAAGCACCGATTTCGCTTTGAGCGCCCTCTCCCAATCGCAAACTGATAAAATTTAATAAGGCTTGTAAGGAAACAGTCCACACCCAAGAAGTATAGACACTAGGAATTAAAACTCCCCTAGCTTGTTCTCTACCTACTCCCAAGGATAATAACTTAGAATAAGCCTCATAACTAGCCTCACACTGTTGTTGATAAATCTCAACGGCTAAATTATTGGTTTCGGTGTCTAAACTACCCTCCGTTGCCTGTTTATTGTTTTTAGACTGTTTACGAAACACAGTAGGAATATAAAACTCATTGCTGTCGTCGATCGAAACATATCGAAAACTTTTTTCATTCCATCCTAACTGTTCTTCATTATGATTACTTGCGATTACATGCTTCCACCATTGGCGACATACATAAAGAGGTGCTTTAATTTTAAACTTAAACACTACACCACGAAAAGGACTGGTATGATTATGAGTTATGAGATATTTAATGAGTTTAATATCTTTATCATTCAACTCTGAAGACGTTTTCTCAAAAGAAGCTCTAGCATCATTAACAATGCTAAGATCATTCCCCATAGAATCAATCAGTTCTATTCTACTTTTTCCATCCTTTAAAGGGTCTTGATAATTCATAAAAATTATTTATTTTCATCAGAATCATTGATAATTACCTATTACCTATTTATTACCTATTAATTTATCGATCGTCACCGTCACCTTGTAAAGTATTATTAGCCTGTCGATTCAGGAGTTTATTAATATTTTTTTCCATTACTTCTTCGGGATTTAAACCCAACTCATCACATAATCTCGCCCAATACCACATTACATCCCCTAATTCTTTGACAAGTTTTTCTTTTGCCGTCTCTAAATCATTATCTTTTCTGATATATTTTTTGACAACTCCGCTAACTTCTCCTGCTTCCGAAGCTAACCCTAAAGTCAGATATTCTAAAAAAGTTTCTTGAGGATAAATAGCTGTTTTTCTTGTTAATAATTGATATTCTTTGACGTTCATAAAATAATTTAAAATTGATGTGTAAAAGCAAATGCTATTGATGAGAATGGGTTGAACAATGTTCAACCCCTACAAAAATGTGTTATTGGTTTGTAGTGAGGGTTTTAACCCTTCTTAACGGCGAGGAAAACGACGACGTTGTAAAAATTCAGGAATATCTAACCCTTGTGTCACATTATTAGGATCAGGATTAGGGTTATTGGTGGCAGGATTAGTGGGATTAGGATTTGTTAAAGTATCTGTTTTGGGAGTGGTGACACTTTTTACTACAGGAGCAACTCTTGCTTCAGAAGAAAAGCCTGTAGCAATGACAGTAATTCTTATTTCTCCTTGCATGGTGTCATCAATCACCGCACCAAAGATAATATTAGCGTTGGGATCAACTATTTCATAAATGGTTTCGGCGGCAATATTCACTTCATGTAAGGTTAAATCGCTTCCTCCAGTAATGTTGATTACTACTCCCGTTGCCCCTTGAATGGAAGACTCTAGTAAAGGAGAAGAAATTGCCGACACAGCGCCTTCTTTTGCCCTTGATTTTCCTGAACCGACTCCAATACCCATTAAAGCTGATCCTGCATCCGCCATAACGGCTCTAACGTCTGCAAAATCAACGTTGACTAAACCGGGTATGGTAATAATATCAGAGATGCCTTGTACTCCTTGTCTTAAGGTATCATCCGCCATACGGAAGGATTCTTGTAAAGGAGTTTCTGCTGGAATTACCGATAATAATTTATTGTTAGGAATGACGATGAGGGTGTCAACTTTTCCCTCTAAGGCTTGAATGCCATCTTCCGCTTGGGTTGTGCGTCTTCTTCCTTCAAATGTAAAAGGACGAGTTACAACTCCTACGGTTAAACACCCCATTTCTTTGGCTATTTCAGCTACGATCGGGGCTGCGCCTGTACCTGTACCGCCTCCCATTCCTGCGGTGATAAATACTAAATCTGTATTTTCTAAGGTTTTGGCTATTTCGTCTCTGGATTCTTCGGCGGCTTTTTGCCCAATGGCTGGATTACCCCCTGCCCCTAAGCCTCTAGTGAGTTTTTGTCCGATTTGTAAGCAATTTGTCGCCATAGATTGAGCGAGGGCTTGAGCATCGGTATTGATTTGCCAAAATTCAACCCCTACCACATTACCCTGAATCATGCGATTAACTGCATTACAACCTCCTCCGCCCACACCAATAACTTTTATTTGTGCCACGTTACTAGGAATAATTTGATTAAAGTTCATATTTGTTTCTGGTGACTCATTTCCTTGTTTAACTCGTTTACCTTGGCGAGTAGTTGAATTGTTGTTACGATTAACTGGTTTTTTCGCCGTGGGTTCTAAATATTCATCAAGGTTTAAATCCGATTCATTCATTTGTGCTAGGTAATCATTTGTCATGGGTAGGTTATAGGTTGGGGATGAAATTTAATTTTTGATTGTTTTAAATTTCTCTAACTATAAGAGTTTATTATAAAAATAATTTTTGTTCTACAATACTCAGCAAAATTATAACTTAACTTGTTAGTATTTTTCTCTAATTAATTAAATAAAACTCTACTGATTATTTGTAAGAAGTTGTGAGATTTTGTGAGATTTTGTGAGATTGCAAAGAGAATTTAGAATGTAGAATGTAGAATGTAGAATTAACACCCAATTCTTTTTTATTTCTTAATTTTTAACTCATTATTTTTACTTAGATAATATTACTGATATTGCCTCACAATGAGGATATAGCATTACTTTGTGTATCTCTATATTTTTTAATTAAAAAAGTTAACTAATTCTGTTAGTTTATCCCAAGGTGTACCACTAGCCAGAATTTGACGACAAAGCTCGATCGAACTTTGATGATCTCCCATTGGTACTACTTCCCCCACTTGTAAGGCTAAAGAAGCGTTAAGAATCACCGCATCATTTTGAGCAGGTGTACCTTTACCTTGCAATACTTTTGTTAAAATTTCTGCATTTTCTGCTACATCTCCTCCTTTGAGGGCGCTTAGAGGCGCTACGGTTAAATTTAACTGCTCAGGATTTAAGGTAGTAATGGTAATTTCTCCCTCTTGAAATAGGGCTAAATCCGTGATGTCTCCTAATCCTGCCTCGTCTAGTTTTTCTCGCCCATGAAGTACGATCGCACGGTTAAGAGATAAAGATTTTAAAGCTGTCACCACTGGCTCAATAAATTTAGCATCATATACCCCAATTATTTGCCCTGTGGGGCGTAGGGGATTGACTAAAGGACCTAATAGGTTAAAGATGGTTCTTACCTTCAATTCTTTTCTCAAAGGTACAACAGCTTTCATTGCCGGATGCCATCCGGGGGCAAACAAAAAAGTGATCCCCACCTCGTTTAAGGCTTGTTTATATAAGGTTTCTTCACCGTTTAACTTGATCCCTAAATATTCTAATACATCGGCTGAACCGACTTTACTAGAAGCCGATCGATTTCCGTGTTTTGCCACTTTTACACCTGCAGCCGCCGCCACAAAAGCCACCGCCGTAGAAATATTAAAAGTAGAAGCTCCATCACCACCAGTACCACAAGTGTCAATAACAGGATAAGGATGATTGAGATTTTCGGAGTTACGAGATTGAGCTTGTAATACTTGAGCCATTCCTGCTAACTCTGTACCACTAACCCCTTTAGCTTGGATGGAGGCTAAAATTGCCCCCGATAAGACGGGAGGGATTTCTTCTTTTAACCATCCTTCCATTAAACGGGAGGCTTGGCTTTGGGTTAAAGATTGTTTATCGAGTAATTGGGTGAGTAAGTTTGACCAATCTTGAGTCATAAATCTAAATTTGATAAGATTATGTGGTTATCCTATCATCGACTTTAGCTCAATTCAACCTCATAGCCAAAATTTCTCATGGGTAGTGATGACCTAGAACACACTTTTTTGTTACAAAAGTTTTAAGCTAAGACGCATTTAACTTACATTTTTTTCTAATAGAAATATTCAAAAATACAGGCAAGATGCCTGTTCTACGGTGGTAAAATCATAATAATTGGAGAAGTCTAATAGTTAATAATACTGATAACTATTTACTGATATTAACTTTTGCCTTTTGCCTATCTCAATCAGACGACTTAAATACCAACTAGCTTAATCTTCCTCAATGGGGAAACCAAAACGAACTTTTCCTCTCCCAAAATAACGTCCAAATTGTAATTCATATACCTCATCTTCGTCCTGCGTTTCTACTACTAGGTTCGATCGAGGATAGGACACACATAATAGAGCATAACCCTGTTTTTGTAAATCGGGGGATAATCCCATAGCTTCGGGTTGATATACTTCTCCTTCAATAATTTTCACGGCACAAGTAGTACACGCACCATTACGACAAGAGAAAGGCGGTTCAACGTCTTGATGTTCTGCTGTGTTTAAAATGTATCTATCTTCAGGTACAATAACCGTTTCACTGGTGTTAGTTTGTCGATTATGAATAGTTACTTGATAAGTTTTAACCATTATTCATTAATAATTGCAAGGTTTTCAATTTATTATAACCGAAGATTATATCTTCTTTCCTAAGTTTCGTTCGCAATCCCTTAGAATTTTATGATTTTGAATTGTAAATATTTTTCTTTTCTTTTTCATCTAATCTAAATCTTCGATCGAATCTTTTAATTGATCAAGCCATGCTAAAAAATTGTTTATATCTTCCTTAAAATTATGCCAAACAATGAAATAATTATCAATTAGTATTTTTAATCTATTAGTATCTAATTCAAAACCATAAATATTTCTAACAATATGCCTAAATCCTAAATAGTCTTTTAACTGTTTTACTGTATCTATAGTTATTACACAAGGTCGATCGATTTGTTCATTTGCCATTCTTTCCAGTAAACGTCTATGCCAATCAAAACTAGATGGTTTTCCCCCATTTAACTCATCGGCAATGATTTGAAAAATACGTTCACAACCAGTGTAAAAATTGTGCAGTTTTAATGCTAAACTCTCATGGAGCATGGTGATTAATTCTGGATATTGTGGGATTTTTTCATAGGTTTCTTTGATTTCTTTTTCTAGTTGATCCATCCTCGATAATTCATTATTAATATCAGTAATTATTTCTAATATTTGGCTTTTATTTATTTTTCTCATAAATACATTCTCCTTTTTTTAATACCTTTGCTAAGAAATAAGGTTCTAAATCTTCCAATGGTTTTAAATCAATCATATATTTTCCTCCTAAGTCATTAACTACAGCAAAAGCTCGAAAATAATCACTTGTTTTAATACCCCCTACCGCTAAATCAATATCAGATTCATCATCAAATTTATCAGTTAATAAAGAACCAAATAAAATTATTTTATTCACATTAAAATCCTCAATTAATACCTGTTTTATTGTCTTTAAAACCTCTCTTGCTTTCCGTTTTTCTTCAATCTGGTTTTGTTTTTGTTGACTAATTTTATTTTTCCAATACTGAATATGACTATCTTCGGTATTCATTAGACTTCTCCAGAGAATATTTTTTATCTGTTTGTAGTTAGGGTTTTAACCCTTATTCTACTAATTTTTCCCAGATGTCTAATAACCTTAATCAAATTTATTGTACTAAAAATAGTTTTTATTGTACTGCAAAATATTTTTTAAAATACTTACCAAAATTGCCTCGATCGAGCATAATAGAAATAGAGCTAATCGATCGAATTTTTGAGACTGTAAAGTTTTGTTAAAATCTCATAGCTCATAACAACCATAATCTAAACCCAAGATTTTAATAACTAAAAACTCTGCTAAAGTTGTTAAATATTGGGGAAGTTTTCTTGTGAATATTTTTAGGAAAAAAACCGAGAAAATAAATGTAACTTTGATATTTTATCATTAATGATCAAGGATGTAATTATAACCTATGGTGACAACACTTATTCCCCTTAACTCCCTCATTAAAGAACATCTTTCTATTCCCTCTATGGACGATTGTTTAAGCCAAGTTACCCTTAATTTAGCTTCCGAAGATGTCCGCAATGTTTGTCAACAACAACACGAACAAGCCAATATTTTAACCACCAAATTAAATATATTATTCGTGGTAAATGGTGCTTTATTAACCAGTTTAAGTATTTCTCGTTTAATTTATATTCCTAGCTTTTTTAGTCTGTTAGAAGTGTTAGGATTTTTAATTAATTTTGTGCTTTTAATTAATGCCTTTTTACCTCGTCAAGTTATTATTAGTCCTAACTTGGAAGATAATAAATTTTTAGAACGTTATTTAGCCTTATCCCCCGAAGAATATCAATTACAAATGATGGCTAATTTAGTAGAAATTTATAAAGCAAATAAAAGAAGAATTGATGATATTTCTCAATGTTTAATTTATTCTGCTTATACCACTTTAGCTATTGCTATTTGCATTATGCTTCACATTTTAAGTACTTATTTTGTTCCTGTATTAGTAGTCAAATAAATTAACAATTTAGTTTTTTATTATTGTTAAAATAATATTGATAAAATTTAATATCGATCGAATTTTACAATTTAATAATTGAGATATTATAATTTAGAATGGTTTAATAAAACCACTAAAATTTTATTGATAATATTGCTATCATTTACAAAGGATTTAGAACGTTATATAATTCACAAATAAAAGAACTTAAAGCCATTTAATCGAAAATTATTGAGGAGAGGTTATGACTAATGATTCTAATTCTAATTCAATTTCTGAACACAATGACGATGAACCAAAAGTAAAATTACCAGAGCCAGATTTAGATAATATTACTGTATTAACCGAAAATTTGCCTAATAAGCCGATTCTCCCTTGGAATCGTTATGACTCCGACTGGGATGAAAACGTTAATCAAGATAATCCTTCAGACACAGACGATACAGAAGAATCTCCCCTTCCTAACAATCACGAACTCGATCGAGATCAACAACAGGTAGAATAAAGAATGTAGAATTAAAAATGCAGAATGTAGAATTAACAAGTTAAGTACTGATGCAAAATAGATTGTCGTAGTATTAATTCCTAATTCCTAATTCCTAATTCCTAATTCCTAATTCCTAATTCCTAATTCCTAATTCTTTAAATGTCTTTTGTTGGTTTACATATTCATACGGATTACAGTCTTCTCGATGGCGCTTCTCAAATCCCCGCCTTGATCGATCGTGCTACACAACTAAATATGCCAGCGATCGCCATTACAGATCATGGTGTGATGTATGGTGCGATACAACTGATTAAAAACTGTATGAATACGGGTATTAAGCCTATTATTGGTAATGAAATGTATGTAATTAATGGAGACATACAAGAACCCCATAAAAAAATCAAAAAATATCATCAAATAGTTTTAGCAAAAGACAAAAAAGGTTATCAAAATTTAGTTAAATTAACAACTATTTCTCATCTTCAAGGAATGCAAGGAAAAGGCATTTTTAGTCGCCCTTGTATCAATAAAGAATTATTAGAAGAATATCATGAAGGATTAATCGTCACCAGTGCCTGTTTAGGAGGAGAAATTCCCCAAGCAATTTTACAAGGAAATTATAAAAGAGCGAGGGAAGTTGCTAAGTGGTATAAAAAAGTTTTTGGGGATGATTTTTATTTAGAAATTCAAGATCATGGCTCACAAGAAGATAGAATAGTTAACACTGAAATTGTCAAAATCAGTGAGAAATTAGACATAAAAATAGTTGCTACTAATGATTCTCACTTTATTTCCTGTAATGATGTCGAAGCCCATGATGCCCTTTTATGTATTAATACTAAGACTAATATTGAGGAGTTAAAAAGACTACGTTATTCGGGAACAGAATACCTTAAATCGGAAGAAGAAATGAGGCTATTATTTCGGGATCATCTTGATAGTGAAACTATAGAAAAAGCGCTCAAAAATACTTTAGAAATAGCGGATAAAATTAAACCTTATAATGTATTAGGTGAACCTCGTATTCCTAATTATGAAGTACCAGCAGGACACACCGCCGAAAGTTTCTTAGAAGAAGTGACTTGGGAAGGACTTTTAAAGCGCTTAAAATGCTATAAACGCAGTGAGATTTCTCAAGAATATAGAGAAAGATTAGAGTATGAATTAAAGATGATGGAACAAATGGGTTTTTGTACCTATTTCTTAGTAGTTTGGGACTATATTAAATACGCAAGAGACAATAATATTCCAGTGGGACCTGGGCGAGGTTCGGCGGCTGGTTCGTTAGTGGCTTATGCTTTAGGAATTACAAATATTGATCCCGTTCATCACGGTTTATTATTTGAAAGATTTTTAAATCCTGAGCGTAAATCTATGCCCGATGTTGATACAGATTTCTGTATAGAAAAAAGAGATCAAATGATAAAATATGTCACAGAGAAATACGGTGAAGATAACGTTGCACAAATTATTACTTTTAACCGTTTAACTTCTAAATCAGTATTAAAAGATGTGGCTAGAGTTATTGGTATTCCTTACTCAGAAGCAGATTATATGGCAAAATTGATTCCCGTTTCCAGAGGAAAACCTACTAAGTTAAAAGTGATGATTTCTGAGGAAACACCAGCACCAGAATTTAAAGAAAAATATGATAACGAGCCTCATGTTAAGAAGTGGTTAGACATGGCAATTAGAATTGAAGGTACGAATAAAACTTTTGGAGTTCATGCGGCAGGAGTTGTCATTTCTAGTGAAAGATTAGATGAAATTGTGCCTTTACAAAAAAATAATGAAGGTGCTGTTATTACTCAGTATTTTATGGAAGATTTAGAGTCTTTAGGCTTATTAAAAATGGATTTTTTAGGCTTAAAAAACTTAACCACAATTCAAAAAACTGCGGAATTAATTAAGCAAAATCAAAACATAACTATTGATGTGGATGAGTTGCCTTTAGGGGAAAGAAAAGCCTTAGAAATTATTGCTAAGGGTACAAGTAAAAAGTTACCATACGATGTGGCACAAACTCACGCCCTTTTAGAAAGAGGAGATTTGGAAGGGGTTTTTCAGCTTGAGTCTGACGGCATGAAACAGATTGTTAAAGATTTAAAACCGTCTGGTATTGAGGATATTTCTTCGATTTTAGCTCTTTATCGTCCAGGTCCTCTGGATGCGGGGTTAATACCTATTTTTATCGATCGAAAACACGGTAGAGAAAAAATTGAGTTTCAGCATCCCTTATTAAAACCTATTTTAACAGAAACTTACGGCGTTTTATGTTTGGCGAAAGGTACTTTAATTAATAAACCTGATGGTGGTTACGAAAAAATTGAAAATATCCAAGCTGGAGAAGTTATTTTAACAGGTAATGGAGAGAAGGTTTGGGAGGCAACCGTTGCTAAAAAATGGAGTAGTGGTATTAAAGATGTTGTTAGGATTACTTTGTCCACTGGTACAGAAATTTACACGACTAAAAATCATCGTTTTCTTACTCCTGAAGGGGATAAATTTGTCTGGGAATTAAATGCAGAAAATAATCTTAAAAATGCTCATATTTATAATTCTGTGTTGTATGAAAAATGGTTAGTTAGTAAGAATAATATTAAACTGAGAAAAAATGAAGCCTATTTATTAGGATTATTGATCGGAGATGGTAATTTAGCAAGTTCGACACCTAATGTTACTTGCAGTGAAGAAGAAACTGCTCAATGGGTAGCTAATTTAATGGCGATGACTTGGGGAGGGGAAGCAAAATATTATTTTCACACTCGTTGTTGGTATGCTTATGTTAAATTTAATACTGCCCCTTTCCCTACTCCTTTAACACAATTCATGGATAATATTTATGGTAATAAAACATGGAAAGTTAGAGCAAAAAATAAACATTTACCTCCTCATTTTCTTGATTTTTCTGAGTTCGATCGAATAGAATTATTGAGAGGACTTTGGGATAGTGATGGTTGCTATGGTGATAAATTAATCTATTTTCGCAGTATTTCTCCTCAGTTATTACAACAGTTAGGAGACTTATTAAGTACTTTCAAAATTAGTTATTATCTGAAAGATAATGCTGTTTATATTCTTGATAAGACTAGATTTAAACAAATAGTAAAAGAATCGAAACTACCTCATAAAAAATATCAAATTAGTGAAAACTATTTACCTATTAATAGTCAAGAATTTAGTCAATTATTAGCTCATTCTCTCACAGAAACAGACTCAAAAACTAGAACAACTTTAAAACGCTCTTTAACAAAGTCAACCTTATTTAAGCCTAAAAAATCACAGTATAGTATTAAACTAGAAAACTGGGAAAAATTTTATCAATTTTTATACGAAAAAACCTATCTTCAAGATGTGCGTCCTGTTTATGTAATTAGTATCGAAGAAATAGGAAAACAGGAGTGTTTTGATATAGAAATGGAAGATCAAAATTCTCCTTATTTTCTCGCTAATAATATTGTTACTCATAATTGCTATCAGGAACAAATTATGAAAATGGCACAGGATTTAGCAGGTTATTCGTTAGGAGAAGCCGATTTATTGCGTCGCGCTATGGGTAAAAAGAAGGCTTCTGAGATGCAAAAACATCGAGAAATTTTTATTGATGGTGCTATTAAAAATGGTGTTAAACAAGAAATTGCTGAAAATTTATTTAAACAAATGGTTCAATTTGCTGAATATTGTTTAAGTTATGATACGGAAGTTTTGACGGTAGAAGTCGGGGCAATTCCTATCGGTAAAATCGTGGAAGAAAAGATTAATTGTCAAGTGTATAGTGTGGATAAAAATGGTTTTATTTATACTCAAAATATCGTTCAATGGCACGATCGAGGTGTGCAAGAAGTGTTTGAATATGAATTAGAAGATGGTAGAATAATTAGGGCAACTAAAGATCATAAAATGATGATCGAAAATGGTGAAATGGTAGAGATCGATCGAATTTTTGACGAAGAATTAGAACTTTTTGAAGTTAATATTTAATGTCTTTACTAACTGAAATGTTATCACAAAAAAACCTCGATCGAATTAATTAATAAGCACAAATAGTAAAATCATCACCTACCCAACAGGCTTTATCAGACGGAGAGCGTCTTGCTTCTCCCCAACGGGAGTTAATTCCCATTGTCGTCACTCCCCGAACATCAGCAACCCCCGGTCTAATAATTTGTACACTAATAGATATCCGATCCGCTATCAACCCAGATTTAGCTTGAATAGAAAAACTACCATCGCCACCATACTGCTGAAAATTACATTTATCCCGAAAATATATCTGATCAGAAGGTATTTTTACCACACACAACGCTTCTTTGGCTTCTGCTAAATTAGGGATTAGTAAGGGAGTGAATAATATTGTGCCTACAGATAAAATCTTTAACAGTTTACTCATGAGTTACAAATACTGTATTAATATAACTATGATAAGTGATTTTATTGAAAATAATCGAGATTCTCAATTAATGTATTAATAAGGCAATAAGGTATAGTAGTTATATCGATATCCCCCTCATCCTCCCTTGGTAGTTCACCAAACCTATTTACGACGAGATTTACTATAGTCTAATCTTAGGATACTTTTAAGCATATTTAAGCCTTGAAAACCAATTTTTTTGCTCAAACGAGTAACCCCTGTTACCACTTCTCCTTCCTTCGGCTTTGACAGTTTTTCTTCTAATAATTCTTTTAATTTATTAGCAGTTAAAGGGCGATTTAATACCCCTTTTTCTCCCAAGGAAATAGAGCCAGTTTCTTCAGAAACAACAACACAAATACAGTTTTCGACTCTTTCGGTAATACCCATAGCGGCACGATGACGAGTACCTAATTGACGGGATGCAGTTCGATCGGACAATGGTAAAATAACACTAGCAGATACAATTTGTGAACCTCTGATGAATACCGCACCATCATGAAGTAAAGTTTTGGTTTGAAAAATAGTTTGTAATAATTCTTTACTGATTTCAGCGTTAAGTTTCACCCCCGGATTGAGAAAAATTCTTTCTTCGATGGTGTTAAAAGTTTCAAGAATAATTAATGCCCCTGTACGATTTTGAGACAACTCTTTGACAGCATCCACTATTTCATCAATGACGCTATCCTCCTTTGGTAAGTGAGGATTTGATTCAAAAAATTGACTGAAATCACCTTTTCCTAATAACTCTAAAAAACGGCGGAAATCTGATTGAAATATAAGTGCCATAGCAAGAGAACAAATAATGACAAGTCTCTCTAAAAAAAAGCTAAATAATGTTAACTTAAAAATTCGATCGCTAACAAATAAAACAATGATTAGGATTAATAAACCCCGAATCATTCGCTGGGCGCGACGCTCTTTTATGAGGAGTGATATAAAATAAAAAGAAAAAAACAGTAATCCTATATCGAGCAATTGTCGCAATATAACATATAAATTGTCAGGTAAACCCGACCAAAACATCAAATTCTAACTCACTATTAATAATTTTTCTAAAACATTAAAGCACTACTAAAAAGTATAAACAATAATTCGTCATATTTTTTTGTAGTTACTGATAAGTTGGTGTGATCATAACATATTTAGGGTTTGCTGAAAAAGTATTTTGATGAAGGCTGGGAAGAGGGAAGAGGAAAGAGTTTTAATGTTTTGCCTTAGAATCAAGTTATAAATAAATGGTATAACCATTTCTACCACTTTCTTTTGTTTTGTATAAGGCTTCATCGGCTTTTTTTAATAAAGAATCGATGTCTTCTCCATGTTTGGGATAAATGGCAACTCCGATACTGGTAGAACTTCTTACGGTAACATTATTGCATAAAAAAGGACTGCGTATAGTTGAGATAATTCGATCGAGTATAATAATTAAGTCATCTTGAGAAGATATATCAGGCAATAAAGCCACAAATTCATCACCGCCCCAACGGGCTAAAGAATCAGTTTCCCGTAAAGAATGCTGTAACCGTTGGGCAAATTGTTGAAGTAATAAATCCCCAATATCATGACCATAATTATCATTAATTTGTTTAAAATAATCAACATCTAAAAACATGAGAGCAATTACTGTTTGATGGCGTTTTGCCCTTGCTAAATGTTTTTGAAAACAATGAATAAAAAAATTGCGTTTATATAAACCAGTTAAACTGTCATGGTAAGCGATATATTTAAGTTTATTTTCTAATTGTTTTCTTTCGCTAATATCTCTAAAAACAGAACAATAAACTAATTTATTTTGATAGTTAATGAGGCTAACACTTAATTCTATTTCTAAAGATTCATCATTTTTTACTTTTAATTTTAGTTCTTGATGAAAACTAATTTTTGTCAGTTTTAAATTTTCTAAATTTTTTTTAAATTCTTCGTGTTTAGTATCGATCAAATCTTCTATATTTTTGTGGATTAACTCCTGTAGAGAATATCTTAAAATATTATTAGCATAAGCATTAACTTCAATAATTAAAAAGTCATCGGCAGTAAAAAGAATAATTCCTTCTGACATTTGCTCAATAACTGCTCTATATTTTGCCTCACTATCTTTTAACTTCGCCTCCATCTGTTTTCTTTCTGTAAAATCAAATATATAACTTCTAATTAATTTTAAATCAGGTAAATAATGGATATATTGTTCAAAAATCTTATTCTTAAAATGTAGCTCTCTTACAAATAAATTTCCGTGAATTTTATGATCAGCTTTTAAAAGATTAGATAACACGGGATGACTCATGGATTCATCGGCTAACTTAGGAAATAATAAACTAGCGGCTTGATTATAATAAGTCAATTTTCCTTGTAGATTAATTTCAATTATTGGATAAGGACTTAATTCAGCAAAAGAGCTAAGTTTTGATATATATTCTGTTATATTTTCATTTTCTAAATTAACATCATTTCTGCCATAAAAAGTATAACGATCGAGAGTTTTTTTTGCGTAACTTTCTAAGTCTCGATCGATCAATATTTCCCGTTCATTATCAGAATTAATAATGTTAAAAATATCCTTAATTTCAGAATCTTTATCGATGACAAAAAATCGAGCTTTTGCCTTTTTACTAAACTGAATTAAATCACCATGTTCTAAATATTTACTTTTGTAAGTTTTATTATTAATAATTAATCCATTAGTGCTTTTTTTTCCTGAAACACTACCATCTAAAATTTTATAAAAAAAGAGATTTTCTTCGGGATTATATTCTTTAATTATAGTAGCATGATCCCTTGATACTGCTTGATCATGAAAGATAACTTCAGCATCATGGCGGCGCCCCATTTCATACATTTCATCAGTTAAATAAATCAAACGTTTTTCCGTATCATCTTCAACGATTAATAAATATAAATATTGTCCTTCTTCTCTATTTTCATCCCTTAATTTTTTTTGATGATCTAACAAAGTTTCCCGAAGATTAGATGAAAAATTTTCACTTTGACTATTCACATTATTATTAAAATTATTTGTATTTAGTTATATAGCAATCAGGAATGATTTGTGAGAAATAAATTATTAACAAAAAATATTGAAGATGCCATTACTCTTCCCTTTTCCCTCTTCCCTCTTCCCTCTTCCCTCTTCCCTCTTCCCTCTTCCCTCTTCCCTTTTAAAATAACAAATTCTCATAACTGATAACGGACTGCTATAGTCTATTTATTATAACAATGTTTAATCGCTTAAGATATAGCTAATAATACTTAAAAACTTGAAAATCATAGATTCTAAATAGTTAAACCATTGATTTAAAATAAGTAATAATACTGGTTTTCTTACTTTAAGTAGAGTCTGCTGAATAACCCAGAAAACTATTAAAATTAATAGTTTAGAGAAACTACAGGAGAGATAAAGTACTCAGTTTTAGCAATTTTTTCTAAAAAAATGAGCATTTTTACCTTAATTTTATTTCAAACTTTTTTGTATAATTTTATCGATACAAAATCTTAAAACCTTGATTTTTTATTACGTTACCTATTACTTAAGTACTATAGCAAAATAGATTGTATATTTTAAAATTAATGGAAATAACCCATAATTTTTGTTGTCTCTTGCCTTTCATGAAGTAAACATGCAATTAATTGTGCCTATCTACTTATTACCTCCCTTCATCACAATACTTTTTCAGCAAACCCTACTTATTTTGATGATTCCTTCATGCTGGGGGATCATATTTTGACCAAACATTATACCATCTGAAGTATTACGAAAACTTCTGAGAGTCAATAATGGCTCTTTTTTATCATCAACTTGCCCTGTTTTTTGATCTGTTGTAATTATGTTGCAACGACTACAGGGCTTAACTATGTGAAAAGGAACTCGATCGAGTACAATAGTTTTCCATGTATCTTCAATAAAAGGTGTTTCCGTTTCTATGACTATATTCGGGCGAAAACGCTCCATTTTTATGGTTAAAAAATTATCGGAATATTTTTGCTGTAATTTAGAGTTTAATTCGGCTAAAGAGGCAGTATTTGTTAATAAATAAGGGAAGCCGTCCGCAAAACTCACGGGTTGATTTTCTTGGGTGCTATATTTAGGATTAATAGCCCGAATATTTTTAGGTGATTGTCTGACTAAACGGCATGGATGTTCTAAATTTAAGGCTTGTTTAAACCAATTTGCTACTTGATTTCCTTGATCTATGGCTATAGTGGTATCTCTCCAAATCTTAACTTCTATACCTAAATTTTCTCCTTTAGGTATTAATTTAAAGGGTTCGATCGAACTATTTTGACAACTTAAACATAATTTATTGCCATCAATTTTAACTTTTATCGTTGCCATTTGTGGATATTGCCTTTGAGTTAAAAAATTACCTTTTTCATCTACTAACATAAATTCTCGATCGAAAAAAGCAGGTTGATAAAAGTCTTTTAAACCCTTAAAAGTAACTTCACCTTTAGTAAGGCTAATTCCTTGACAAGATTTAATAGGATAGATAAAAAGATGGTGAATTTTCATAATTTAAAGAATATCTCTCCCAATGAGTATTTTTCTTACTTCTAACATGGCTGAATAGGTGGGAATGATATATAATGTTTCGTTTTTTGGAGTTAATTCTAAGGCTTTATTTACTGCATTATTGAGGTTTTCTTCTACTACTAAATTCATGGAAGATTCTAGGGTATCAATACTATATTTTAGACGCAATGCCATATCATAAACTCGATCGCCACTGACAACAATATTTCCCCCCATTTCTACTAATTTTTCTGTATCCACATCCCAGATCCAAGAAACGTCTGTACCATCGGGAATTCGATCGTTTAAAACCATTAAAATAGGGCTAGATAAATTAACTTGGCGAATGTCATTTACCGCTCTAATTGTTTCATTCATGCCCACGGGATTTTTAGATAGTAAAATGCGTACTTTTTTATCGTTAATTGTCAATTCTTCCGCTCTACCAAAGGCGGCTTTAAAGTTGTTAATAGTATCGTCAATAATGTTTCTTTCAATGCCGATCGATTCTGCAACTAATCCTGCCGCTAAGGTATTATATTTATTATAAACGCCGATCAAAATTTGTGACCATTGCGCACTATTTACGGCTAATTGACTCTTAGTAAACTCACAACTAGGGCAGTCATAATCTCCTAAATGGGAAATATAAACCCCTTTATATTCAAGGGATGCACCGCATTTAGGGCAATAAATTGAGTCCACAGCATGGGGGATTTCTTCTAAGTATAATTCTGGTTCATTTAAGCCAAAATATAAAACTTTTTGCGGTAAATTTTGACCTAAATAACAAAGGGTGGGATCATCTCCATTTAAGATAATATAAGTATCTTGATTTAAGGGTTCGATCGAACCTTGCCAACGATAACTAATGGTGTCAACTTCGCCATATCGATCGAGTTGATCTCTAAACAAATTTAGTCCTAAAATATGGGTAGGCTTACACTGTTTTAAGGCTAGAGGTAAGACATTTTCATCTACTTCTAAAATGGCATAATCTGCTGTTAATTTTCCCCATAAATTACTATTCATAATTAAACAAGTAACTAAACCATTAATTAAGTTTGCACCAGTAGAATTATGGATGACTTTATAACCTTTATTAACTAATATATCTTTTAATAATAAAGAAGTGGTAGTTTTGCCATTTGTACCCACGACTAAGATTAAACCTTTATTTAATTGTGACGACAAAAGATTTAATAATCGAGGATGAAAACGACTAGCTATTTCTCCGGGTAAAACACTAGCTGAACCAAGTTTAAATAGTTTAACAATTCCAGTGATTATTTTGGCAGTAGCAACGGCTAAACCTAAACGAAAATTATCAATAATATTCATTATAATTATGTTGATTTTTTTTTTAATCTTAAAAGGTATTTTGATGATAATATCATTCTTTGAGATTGCTTCGTGCCTCCCAATGACAAGAAAATATTAATCTTTTATTTCTAAATCCTCATTATTAATTAATTTCGAGGTGACGAATAATGTATCAAATTTCCCCCATTTTTGTAAATCAAAATCGACAATTAATCTATGAATATCCTTGAAATAGGTTAGCTTTCGATCGATCAACTGCTGTACAATTTCCGTTAACTCCTGTTTTATGATGGCATCATCTCCAATGACTTCCTGAGAAAACAATAAATCCGTTATATCTTGTCTTTCTTCCTCTGCATAGAAAGAGGCATTCCATGCAATTACACCAATAGTGAATAATTTGGTTTTACTATCCAAATCTTTGGCTAAGTGTAGATAGGGAGACATAAATTCTTCTAACACATGAGACATTTTACTAGAATCGAAAGGCTTATGAGATAATGATTGCGGTTGTTTTTCTTCTAATCTTTTTAATTCCTGTAAAAATTTAGATTTTTTACCCATTGATTACTGACTTTTTTTAGTATTTTGTTGTTTATAGTTTAAATTTCCCCAATAATAACAAGAGAATACGAAGGAATCTACGAATCCGTTTTGATACAAATGGGTAAGTTTAGTTAAAATTACAAGGTAAGGATAGCGCAAACTATCCTATACCAACTTACCTAATAAAATAATATGTCAGAACAAAGATTAAAACAAGTCGAGATACTTTTAGAAACTTGTGCTAAAGTAGCAGTTAACAATCAAGGTGATATTCGATCGTTAATTGAACAAAAGGATTACAAACAGAGAATAAAAGAATATTAGATCATTTGTTCGGGGAGGATCAAAATTAAACGTGAATTGATGATTTCGCTACCGTAAAACAAGCATCTTGCCTGTATGTAATAAGATGCTTAACTTTTGAAAGAATTTGATTTATAATGCAGAATCTGAGGTAAGCCATTTTTAAGCCCATTAATTTTTTATGAATATTCTCGATTCGTTTTTTTTATCTGTTAATTATGAAGTATTTTTCCCACAAATTTTAACCTATATTAAAAACTATTTAAAATGTGAACAAGTTTTTATTTCTCAACTCAATTCTCAAGGAGAACAAGAAAATATTATTGATTTTCAAGGTAATATTTTTGGTTCTTTATCTCAGTACGATCGAGATAATTACGAGATTTATAAACCCGTAGTTGATTATTTGAATGAATTAAAAAATGGTTATTATACTCATCAAGATAAACTAACATTTAATGATGATACAACACCTTTAAAAAGAGCAGAATTAGCATTTCCTTTAATTATCAAAACACCAGAAATTAAAAATATCACAAATATTAAAATATGGGGAATTTTATTTATTTATGATTATAATTATATGAGGGCATGGACAGAAGAAGAAATCAAAGATATAGAAGATTTTGTCAATCAATTAATGATTGGCATCGAAAGAAATATTCTGTATAAAAAATTAGTATCTTTACAAGAAGAATTAAATAGTTGTGAAATTTTAGATGAAGTTACTGGATTAGCTAAATACCAAACTTTCATTGATTGTTTAGATTATGAATTGAGAAGATTGGCAAGAGAAAAACAACCCTTATCCCTAATTTTAATTGAGATAAATAATTCAGATAATTTATCAAATGAGATTAATAAAAAAATTTCTCTTATTATTCAAGAACAATTAAAACGTCCTACAGATTTAGGTGCTACTTATCATGATAATCAATTAATTATTTTATTACCCAATACGGATAATAATGGTGCATTATGGATTCAAAAAATGATTGTTAAACGTATTAATCAAGATTTGAAAAAAAATTGCGATTTCGATTGCTATTACAGTATAATAACAAAAATACCTCTACCAGATGATAAATATTCAGATTTACTTTTATTACTAGAATTACCGTTACATAAAAAGAAAAATAGTAAAACTATTTATAATCAAAATCTGATAGAGAAAATTTAGTGTTGATAGCTTTATGTCTAAATACAGAAAACTATTCTAAGAATTTTGTCACTATATAATAACATCTAATTTTTAACAAATAATTGAGGATTGCTACAGTAAAGACAATAGTTAAACTATATATATAATATTATATAAATCTTATGCTGTAAACTCAGAAAGTTTCGACATTGAGCTAAATGTGATATGATACCCGAAAAAAGTGCATAATTTAGAGCGAAAAATCATGGCATCTTCTTCCATCGCAGTTAGAGAATTACCCCTGTTTCCCCTCCCTGAAGTAGTTTTGTTTCCTGGGCGTCCTTTACCTTTGCATATCTTTGAATTTCGTTATCGCATGATGATGAATACTATACTAGAGTACGATCGACGTTTTGGAGTACTAATGATCGATCCTACCAATGGAGAAATAGCGAAAGTGGGTTGTTGTGCGGAAATCATCCATTTTGAAAGATTACCCGACGATCGAATGAAAGTGCTAACATTAGGACAACAGAGATTCAGGCTATTAGAATATGTGAGAGAAAAACCCTATCGAGTGGGGTTAGTAGAATGGTTTGAAGACAACACTCCCCAATACAATTTACGAGAAAAAGCGAAGGAAGTAACCACTTTACTCCATGATGTGGTTAAATTATCTGCTAAATTGACAGAACAAAAAATTGAATTACCCCAAAACGTGCCTACTTTACCAAGAGAATTGTCTTTTTGGGTAGCTAGTAACCTTTATGGAGTTGCGATCGAACAACAATCCTTATTAGAAATGCAAGACACTGGTGAAAGACTGCAAAGAGAAGCTGATATTTTAGCTACCACAAGAGGTAACTTAGCGGCTCGTACAGCTTTAAAAGATGTATTTAATTAGAGTCTGCTATTTTTTATTAATTTGGCATAACTACTGTAAAAGAGCCAAATAAATTAATTTTTAATAGCCCTCAAATGTTTAATTTCTTCTAATAATTGCATAATATATTTAGCTTGATTTTTTATGATTAATTGTGATGCTATTCTCATCAATAATTCTGGTTTTTTAAAAGGTTTTGTAACGTAATCAGCCGCTCCTAATTTATAGGCTTCTACTAAATGATGTTCTTCTTGACTGGCAGTTAAAAAAATGATAGGAATGTCTTTATATTCAGAATTTGACTTAATTTTTTCACAGACTTCTAAACCATTCATATCAGGCATCATTAAATCTAATAAAATTAAATCTGGGGTAAGTACATTTAATCTTTCTAAAGCATCTTTTCCACTTAAAGCAAAGCTAGTTTGATAATTTTCAGCCTCTAAAATAAATGTTAATAATTTTAAATTTTGTTTTAAGTCATCTACCAATAAGATTATTGATTCTTCTGGATTTATTAATTCGGATGAATACATGAGATATATAAAATATATTGCAGTAATTATCAATCTATAGATATGTCCTAATCAGAAGTTTGTATAATAAAATACATTTTTTGTTTTCCTTGAGATTTAAGACTAGATTAATTTTTATTCAATTTTACCCTGATTTCGATCGATTCTTTCAACATCGAGAATCTGAGTAAAAAAATGTCATAATATCTCACGAGTAATAAAATTGATTGGTATATACTTACTGTATTGTATTAATGTTTGGCTTGAATCCTTCCTTCGGGAAGAATGTCAAATTTTGTCACTGATTTAGCATTTTTATCGGTAGCAAGTATTTTTTATAATATACAAAGAGATTAATTCCTCTTTATCATTATCAATTTTTAATTTTCTCAACGCATTACTATAAACTATCATTAAAACAAAAAAGGATAAATTGATTATGGGATATACAAATGTTTTTTCTAAATTAGATCAAGATTTATCAAATCAGATCAAGACTTTACAGGTAAAACAACAAGAATTACTCGAACGCAAAAAAAATTTATTGGCAAAAAAACAAAAGATTCAAGGCTTTCTTTCTGATGCCCAAGAAGTTAGGAAAATTTTAGATTCTGAGCCTGAATTAATCGATTCTTTACAAATAGAATTAGCCAAGATTTTTACAGCAGATAGTCAACCAAAATTACCGATTAAAAAAGAAAGTAATGTCACTGCAAATTTAGAACAATCTTCCGAAAAAAATCAAGAAAGTAAAGTTTCTTCTTCGCCAAAAAAAATTACTCCTCCCGATGAAGAATCTATTAAAATTTTTCAATTTGTCGATGCTCAAGGCAAAAATACCTCCTTCTAAAATTGTAGGCTCTTCTACTTTGAATATGATAAATTAATCGAAAAGGGTGTCAGACATCAGGAGGCAGGTGTTAGGTTAAATTAAAACTGTAAATTTATAACATCTGCATTTTTAAAATTTTAAACTTATTATATATCAACACTTTTAATGATTATTTACTACTAAAATATCATAACTACTGTAGAAGAGCCATATTTTTCAGAGTTTTAATCTTCAGAATTTCTGTACCGTGATAAGGAATGGTAACTCTTTTACCTTCTGGATTTTTATAAATTTTGTGACTTCCACTTTGTCTTACTAAAACCCACATTCCGCACGTCATCTAGTATTATAAGAAAAATATAAACAAATCTCCTAACTTATCAAGTAAAAATACTGAGTTTTGTTTTGTTCTGTTTAATAAATACAGAACTTTGTCCTGATTAAAGTTTTATTGTCAATAACTTCATCTTAATTGAGAATGAATAGGCAGATTAAATCTATCCATTTTGTCTTCTTTTTTTAGTATTGGGTTTTGATTTGTTTTAACTTTTAATCGGTTCAGAAATACTATTAGCAATGGTTCGGGCTTGTGCTAGGACTTGATTGGCTTGACCATGATCTCCTTTCTCCACATAGACACGGGCAATATGTGCCAATGTGGAGGATTGGTTATCAGGATCAGAAATATCATTAGCAATGGTTCGGGCTTGTGCTAGGACTTGATTGGCTTGACCATGATCTCCTTTCTCCACATAGACACGGGCAATATGTGCCAATGTGGAGGATTGGTTATCAGGATCAGAAATATCATTAGCAATGGTTCGGGCTTGTGCTAGGACTTGATTGGCTTGATCATGATCTCCTTTCTCCACATAGACACGGGCAATATGTGCCAATGTGGAGGATTGGTTATCAGGATCAGAAATACGATTAGCAATGGTTCGGGCTTGTACTAGGACTTGACTGGCTTGATCATGATCTCCTTTCTCTACATAGACACGGGCAATATGTGTCAATGTGGAGGATTGGAAATAAGATTGGTTATCAGGATCAGAAATACGATTAGCAATG
The DNA here is from genome assembly GCF_050753365.1 of Geminocystis sp. CENA526. NCBI lineage: Bacteria > Bacillati > Cyanobacteriota > Cyanophyceae > Chroococcales > Geminocystaceae > Geminocystis > Geminocystis sp. CENA526. The sequence continues at coordinate 49,151 of NZ_JBLZFY010000003.1, read as the reverse complement.
GTTCGGGCTTGTACTAGGACTTGATTGGCTTGATCATAATCTCCTTTCTCTACATAGACACGGGCAATAGATGCCAATACTAAGGATTGCCAAAAAAGATCAGAAATACTATTAGTAATGGTTTGGGCTAAGTCATAGTTTTTTGTATGTGCATAGACGGGGGCTATATATGGTAATACAAAAAATTGCAAAAAAGGGTCAGGATCACTATTAGTAATGGTTTGGGCTAAGTCATAGTTTTTTATCTGTGCATCGACATGGGTGATAATATTCAGTAATTCGCCAGATCCTGTAGAAAAATCATTAGCAATTGTTTGGGCTTGTGCTAGGACTTGATTAGCTTGATCATAATCTCCTTTCTCTACATAGATACGGGCAATATATTCCAATACGAAGGATTGGTGATCGGTATCAGAAATATCATTAGTAATTGTTCTGGCTTGTGCTAGGACTTGATTAGCTTGATCATAATCTCCTTTCTCTATATAGACACGGGCAATATATGCCAATGCTGAAGATTGCTCCCTAGGATCAGAAATATCATTAGTAATTGTTCGGGCTTGTGCTAACACTTGATTAGCTTGATATCGTTCTCCAGCTTCTACATACATAGGGGCAATATATATTAGGACGTTGCATTGATCATCTGGGTTTGACATAAACTGAACTAATTCGTGAGCTTTCTCAAGATGTGCTAGTGCCTTTTGTTTTGCTTGATTGCTTGAAACCTGACTAAGCAATAATTCATTTTGTGCCCTAACTATTGTTGGAGTGAAAATAGTAATGGGATTTAAAACCCCAAGTAAATAAATCCAAATACCTATTTTGAATAACTTTATATACCTTGACATAATTTTTATCCTCGAACTAATTGCTCACATCAGGAGCAATACGGAATACACCTACAATATTAGCCTCTAGTCTCCAGAAACAGAATTAATCCATATTGAGAAATTTGCTGGTACATTGATTAGCATCAATATGGAGATAACGAGAAGTCAAATCCAAAGAAGAATGACCCAAAGACTTCATTAACAGCTCGATCGAAGCTCCATGTTTAAGACTATGACTTGCATGGGCATGACGTAACCAGTGAGCCGAAATTTGGGGATTAACCCCAGCCCGATGGACAACCCCCTTGATAACACGATGGATAGTATGTCGGTCATATTAATGTCACTTACTGGTAATAAAAACAAAATCAGCCCCCTCCATACGAGGTAAAGACTGAAGCTGTTCCCAGAGAGAAAGATTAAGAAACAAAATGCGACGCTTCATCCCCTTACCAATCACCTCTACAGAATAACCCCCCTCCACAGGCTGAAAATGAGACCACTTCAAATCCAACATTTCCGAAACCCTTAAACCCAAAAAATAGAGTAACTTAATCACCATTTGTTCCAAAGGAGTACGAGCCGCCATAATTATTAGGCGGAAACATAGGGTTCGTGTAACGAGGTACAATAAAACTAAAAGTAAAGTATAAGTAATCGATCGACCCCTATCATCCCTTGACTTGCGCTTCTGTAAAGACTTGGGCTTGTTCTAGGACTAATTCTGTGGCTAGTTTTTCCATGTCGGGAGGGTAGCCATATTGTCTCAATAATCTTTTCACCATTACTTTCATCCTCGCCCTGACGCTTTCTTTTAAGTTCCAGTCAATGGACGCATTTTTCTTGATTTTATCCGTGAGCGCGATCGCCAGGGCTTTAAGTTCATTTACTCCCATTACCTCCACTGCACTTTGATTTTGGGCTAGGGCATCATAAAAGGCTAACTCATAGGGTTCTAAGCCTAATTCCTCTCCCCTTTTATCGGCTTGGGTGACATCTTGGGAGATATTGAGTAATTCTTCTATGACATCCCTAACGGTAATGACGTGGTTATGATAACGGCGGAGGGCATCCTCTAACATTTCCGTTAGTTTCCGACTTTGGACTAGGTTAACTCGGCGACGGTTACGGATTTCGTCTTTGAGGAGTTTTTCTAGTAATTCTACCGCAAGGTTTTTGTGTTCCATACCCCGCACTTCGGCGATAAATTCATCGGAGAGGATGGAAATATCAGGATCTTTTATCCCTGCTTGGTCTAGTATGTTAATGACGGTATCTGATACCAACGCCTGATCCACTACCTGACGAATGGCGGTTTCAATTTCATGATTAGTTAAGCGGTTGTCTTGGGGTTCTAGTTTATATATACTGGCTTGGATGGCTTGGAAGAAGGAGATTAATTCGGCTTTTGCTAATGCTTCGGGATGGGGTACTGCTAAGGAATAGGCTTTGGATAGTGCCGTTACTTCCCTCATGAATCTTTCCTTAATATCAGGGCTACAAACATAATTGGTGGCTCTGGTGAGGATATTCAGTTTTTCCCTAGTATCCGCCGTAAAATAGCATTCATAGTCAAAGTCGTGGAGTATTTGTTGCACTATTTCTAATTTTGACAGGAGTAAGCCTAAAGCCACCTCCTGATCTAAAGTAGGTTGTCCTTTACCGCCACTTTCAGCGTAAAAACTGAGGGCTTTTTTCAGTTCACTGGCTAATCCTAAGTAGTCCACTACTAACCCCCCCTGTTTCTCAAAATAAACACGGTTGATACGGGCGATCCCCTGCATGAGATTATGGGCTTTGAGGGGTTTATCAATGTACATGGTATGGAGACAGGGGGCATCAAATCCCGTTAACCACATATCGCAGACAATGACCATTTCTAGGTCATCTTCGGCATCTTTGAGCCGTTGGGCGAGGATTTGACGGTCTTTTTTGGTGGTGTGATGTTTGACTAAATTTTCCTCATCGGAGGCGTTAGCCGTCATTACTACTTTAATCTTACCTTTCGTTAGTTCTTCGTTATGCCAATCAGGAAGTAGTTTGATTATTTCCTCGTAAAGATTAACGGCAATACGGCGACTCATGGTGACTATCATGGCTTTACCTCGGTTCGCCTTTTGTCTTTGTTGAAAGTGGTTAACGATGTCTTGGGCGATCGATCTTAATCTTTTTGTCGCTCCCACCAAGGCTTCTAATTGAGTACCTTTGGCTTTGGCTTGTTGGGTACTGCTTAAGTCTTCAAAGCGTAAATCATCCTCTAATTCTTCTAGCAGTTGTCTGCCTAATTCATCCAATTCTAAACTGACTAGCCTACTTTCGTAGTAAATGGGGACGGTAGCACCATCTTTGACGGCTTGGGCTATGTCATAAATATCAATATAGTTGCCGAAAACTTCCTTAGTATTCTTGTCTGTTTGTTCAATGGGTGTACCTGTAAAGCCCACAAAGGTGGCATTGGGTAAGGCATCTCGGATATAACGGGCGAAGCCATATTTGGTTTGTTTACCGATTACTTTGCCTTTTTTATCTTTGATGTCCACTTGTTTAGCTTTGAAGCCGTATTGGCTACGGTGGGCTTCATCAGCTAAGACGATGATATTATTGCGGTCTGACAGTTGAGGATAAAGGCTTTCACCGTCGGTAGGGGCGAATTTTTGAATGGTGGAAAAGATAATTCCTCCAGAGGCTACTTGTAATAGTTCCTGCACTTTGGGGCGATTTTCTGCTTGTTGGGGGCTTTGTCGTAGGAGTTGACGGCAACTGGCGAAGGTGTCAAATAGTTGGTCGTCTAAATCATTACGGTCTGTAAGAATGAGTACGGTAGGATTGTTGAGGGTGTCACTGAGGACTAATTTACCTGCTAGAAATACCATTGACAGGGATTTTCCGCTTCCTTGAGTATGCCAAATTACTCCCCCCCTGCGATCTCCCTGTTGTTGATTTTTGAGAGGTGTAATCTGATAACTAGATTTAGTTTCTGCTACTTTGGCAAGGGATTTTGAGGAATGGGTTTTCTTGTGATAAGAAAGGGGTTGCTTTTGACTAGGAAAGCTAATAATTTTATTTTGCTCATGATTAGTAACGCCTGATGCTCTAACAATACTTTTAAGAGCTTTATTAACGGCGTAATATTGATGGTAGGCGGCGATTTTCTTAGTTTTTTTGATGGTGACTATATCGGTTTTGGGATCTTGGGTTTGGGTGGCTTCAAAGACGGTAAAGTGACGGATTATGTCTAAAAGAGTATCTTTATTAAGCATTCCCTCGGTTAAGACTTCCAGTTGATTAATTATGGGCTTTTCTGCTCGTAAATTAGCGATTTCTTCTTGTTTAAGTTGATCTTCTGGGCTAGAGAGATGAGAAGAAGGTAAATTGTCTCTTGATGAAGAGTTGGAGGTAGTTATATTAGTTTCTTCTAATAGGTGAGGGGTGTTAGTTTTCCATGCCATGAAGCGGTTATAGTCGGCGGAGAGTGAACCTGCTTTGGCTGTAATACCATCAGAGATGATTAGCAGGGCGTTATAGGTAAATAGGCTTGGTATTTCTCGTTTATAGGTTTGGAGTTGATTATAGGCTTTATATGTATCGGCTTTGGCATCGGCGGGGTTTTTTAGTTCAATCACTACTAAGGGTAAGCCATTAATAAACAGGATAATGTCTGGACGGCGGTTGTGGTTATCTTCAATGACGGTAAATTGGTTAATGGCTAGAAATTCGTTATTGTCTGGGTTTTGCCAATCAATGAGCCACAGTTGTTCCCCTCTGGTTTCTCCTTCTTTTTGATATTCAACGGTAATACCTTCGGTGAGGTATTGATGGAATTTCTCGTTGTTACTGATTAAGTCTGGACTAGCTATATTTAATACTTCTTTAATAGCTTGTTGTCGGCAGTATGGGGGAATGTCTGGGTTAATGCGACTGAGGGCGTTTTCTAATCGGTTTAGTAGCACTACGTCACTGAAGTTTTCTCGCTCTTGGTTAACTCCTTCTGGTTGAATGTCATAACCGCAAAAATAGTTATAGCCTAGGCTTTGTAGAAGTTCTAGGTTGAATAGTTCGATGTCGTCTTCAGTGGTGTATTTCATAGCATATTTTTGTTTCCTATAATTAAGTTATACCAACAATTCTTTACTTTTAGTATTATTAAAAAACATAGGGGCTTCTCTAGGTGTTTCAGGAATATCAAATTCTCCAAGAGGTGCAAAACGTTGGGCGATCGATCGAGCTAAGTCTTGGCTGGAATTGGTGTCGGATTCAGGAAGCAAAACGGCAGATAAAATAGCGGTAATTTCAGCTTCAATGGTACGTCCATTTTGAGTGGCTCGTTGTTGTAAACGTTGTTTTAATTGGGGTTCAAGTTTTTCTAAGATGATGTCAGTCATAGAGTTTTCCGATATTTTCTATATTAGAATATGATAGAATATTTCGTTAATATCTCTTGATTAAAGTTGAAGTTATGACGACAATTACTATTCCTGTGGCAGAAGAAGTTAAAACGGCTTTTGAGTCGGCTAAACCTGAAACTCAGCAACAATTAACTTCTCTGATTAGCTTATTTTTTCAATACAATTTGGCAGATAAAAGTCTAACTGATGTCATGGCAGAAATTTCTAAAAATGCTCAAGCAAGGGGATTAACTCCTGAAATTTTAGCGGAGATTTTGGCGGAAGATAATGATTAGAATTGTTATCGATACTAATATCTTTGTTAGTGCTTTATTGTTTGAAAATTCTGTACCTTTTCAAGTGGTAAGGTTAGCAGAAAGTAGGGGTATTGTTTTATTTTCTGAGGCTACTTTAGGGGAATTAAAACAAGTTTTGAGTCGGAAAAAGTTTGATAAATATATCACGATTGAGGAAAGGGAGGCGTTTTTATTAAAGTTAATGATGACGGGTGAAAAGGTGGTTATTCATCGTCAAATAAGGGCTTGTCGTGATGAAAAGGATAATAAGTTTTTAGAGTTAGCTATTAATGGAAACGCTGATTTTATTGTTAGTGGAGATAATGATTTATTGGTTTTAAATCCTTTTGAAAATATCCCGATTATTACTCCTAATCTCTTTCTGAATAATTTTAATAGTATATAATTATTAAGCAGAAATCGGTATTTTTACTTGACTTAAAGGTGCATGATATAAAATCATTAATTGTTTTTCTGTTAACATTTCTAGGGCGTAGGTTTTTCCTGTACAATCGCTAAATTCTACTTCAAATACATTGGGTTCGTATTGTTCAATAATTGTGCCAACTTGCCCTCGGTAAAGGTTGATTTCTGGTAAGTCTTCTAATAAGGCTACTACGTCAAATAGTTTCATTATTGTTAATTTTCCTGTGGATTGTTTTCAAAGGCTTTGATTTTGTCATAAAGACTATCTACGGTTTCATTTTTGAATAGTTGCTTTTTCAGTTGAGAATAATCACTTTTTCTTCCGTTAGATATTTTCTTTTTCTTCATCTTTTTATACTCCTAGATAAAGAAATCTAGCAAAGTTTAATACTTCCTTTTTCCTATCTTCTGAGAGGTTGTTAATAACGGCATTAATTTTATCGGAAATACTAACCCATTGTTTAGTTTTTGACTGCCAAATAACGATAAATTTATCAGGCGATAAGGCACATTGGGCTATGGTTTCCCCTTCTTCATTGGTAAATTCAATTTCATATTTACTATCATCAAAGCATTCTACTATTGTTCCTTGACTACCGATAAATTGATTGACTGTGGGTAGGTTAACGATTAATTCGACAATATCAAATAGTTCTGGTTTATTCATTAAATATATTAAACTTCAATTAAAGAGCGTACGGAGAGAATTTGGTTTTCTTGTAAGGGATTAACGGCACTTTTCGGCACTATCACTTCATCAATTGACTCCCCAAGGGCGTTAAATACTTCTAAAACATAGCCTTCTTCTCCGCCTTCGGGATGAGGCACGGTATCAATAAAGGTGGCTATATCGCCTTTTTTCAAGTTATATTCGGGGAAGTTTTGATTAAGGGAAACTCTTTGATATAGTTCAATCATAGTTGTTTTTTCTCCTTGTTAGGTTTGACATTATCTAGTAATTTCATCTTTTACTCTTAACTGTCCACTCATTAGTTTAGGTAGTAATTCATCACGGGTTTTTGTTAATGTTTTGATTTGTTTAAAATTGACATCCATTTTTTCTAAAATAGAAAACCAAAGTTTTGTTATCTTCTCTAAAATTTCAATCTCAGGAATAATAATTTCTACCTTTTTTAACTCTACTTGTCTAATACCTTGAACTGTTGATCCTGTTGCTCTTCTATTTAGTAAAAACTGCCCTTGTTCTGACTTAAGCCATTGATATAGATATGGAGAACTAAAATTGTTTTTTACTCTCAAAGCAAATAATCTTTGGGATAAAACGTATTTATTGTTATTTGCCAAGTAATAAATCTCACCTAGTGGTGCTTCTGAAGTTAATAAAATATCATGTTTTTTAAGCTCATCTTTCATCCACTTATTATATAAGTCTTGATCTACATAATACATAGATTCTTCCCTAATAATTTTTCCATCTTTTATATTTTTGGCTGAAAGTGCAGGTATTCCTGTTAAAGACCAATCACTGCTTAATTTTTTTGGGGTTTTCCCTCTATAATCAATAATTAAAGATAAAACATCCCCTAACTTCCCTACTCGCCAATCTTTTGGAATTTCGCCCAGTTCAGTCGATCGAACTTCACCCCCAGAGGATTTATAGGGTTTACCGTCATCATTAGGAAATTCAAAGTCTATAAACCAATGCTTAAATAATGTCTGCGAGATCGACTCTAATGTTTCATTCTGCCTTCTTAAATTCTCTATCTTCTCATCTAAACAGGAAAGGACGGATGCGATCGCCCTTTGTTCTTCTAATGGGGGAAGTCTAAAAGAAAACCTTAAAAGACTTTCAATTTGCATATTTGGCTGTGTTGATGTTCCGTATGCAATTGATTTTATATGTGACTTAAAATGAGAAGTTTGAAATAAATAAAATAAATACTTTGGTAAGATTTTTTCATTTATTGTTTTTAGTCGGATTAATCCATTGTTAAAAACAGCCTTTAAATCTCTATCTATGAATAAATTAACACCAATAGTATTTCCAGTCCTAGCAATTAAAATATCACCATTTTTCAAACAAAAATTTTTATAATTACTTTCTGTTACTTCACAAAATCCCCAATTTTCAAATTTATTATTTTGAGAAACATCTTGTATTCGTAAACATTTAATTCCAGAATCATACTGAACAATTGGAGCTCTTTTTATAGCATCCAATCCAGTATTAGCCTTGAAAATAGATTCTTTTATAGTTGTTTCTTTCCACTCACTCATAGTTCAAACCTCACCGTTTAATAACTGATCACACATTTGAGTTACTGCCTTCTTTAACTCAGGGAGATAATCCTCAATAATTAACCAAACAGTATCTAAATCAACACCTAAATACTCATGAGCCAAAACATTTCTAAAATTACCAATCTTAATCCATTCAATTTGAGGTTGAGTATCCTTCCATTCCTGCGGTAACTTTTTGATTGATTCCCCCATAATTTCCAGATTTCTGAGAATAGCATCCTGTACCATTGAGGTTTCCAAAAAATCTTTTTTATTCTCAGGTAAATAAGAATTAATTTTCTCCAAACATTCCCGTACATGGATTAAATATAAAGCACTATCCTTCATAAATCGATCGCCTCCTGAAGCACACGACTTTTGATATACCAATGCAACCCCTTTTCTGTCACCACATCCACTTTATGCCCCAATAACTCCTCCAAATCAACTATTAATCCCGCAGGAAACCAAGACGAAATACGGTCAAGATCATAATCAATCAAAAAATCAATATCACTATCTGGGGTATCTTCTCCCCTGACAACCGAGCCAAAAACTCGCACATTAAAAGCCCCATGTTGATCAGCTAAATCCAAAATTTCTTGACGTTTTTCTTGTAGTAACTCTTGTAAAGACATAAATATAGACTGCTGATTTTACAATTATCTATACCCAATTATACTACTTATTATCAGTGGTTATTTGACTGTCATTAGCTAAATTATCACCTTCCGTTAATTGAGAGCGACGTTGACGCAGAATTTCTAATAAATTATCCTGTTCTTGTGCCGACAGTTGGTCAAAAAATTTAATCATTTCTGAGATCGTCATTATTTCACCTCCACAGGAAAACCCACGTTATTTAAACCATGTTATCGCTTCTAGTGAGCATTTCTAAAAAACCTTCTGGATCTGACCAATAAGCAATATCAGAAAATTCTTCTAATTGACTAATAATTTCCATATTCCAAATATCCAAAGTGTCATCAAATAGAGAAATAAAGCGTAAAGCCTGAGAACCCACCTTTAAAGAAGATAAATCATGCCAACCTGCCAGAACATTATTTGCTTTTGTATTAGCCGCCGCCTTACTACCAGTACTTAAAATTTGTACTAAAGAACTATGGTCACTATGCCAAGTATGAAAATTAACACGCCAAGAACGCCCAGATCTACCTAATAGTTTTTCGTTAGCCTCAAATTTAATTCTTGATTCCCTCAATAATTCGGCAATCTCATCTTGTAGAGAGGAAATAACCCTCGTTTTTGACAAAAACCATAAATTACTAACCGAGAGTGCCACTTGAGAAAGCCGAGTAATAGCATCTGCTAAAGAATCATCACTTCTCAATCTAATCATGAAAGTTCCCCGATATTGCTCAACATCATGAGTCAGTAAAATATCTTGTATCCCTTGTTGTTGCTTTGGAGACAAAAAATCATTAACCATCTGAGAATAAAGCCAACGGATTGTTTCTCCCAAATCAGTAATAAATGAGTTATTAGAAGTAACCTTATAATAAAGATCGATGACTTCTCCATCAGGGTATAGATAAGGAGTACGAATACGAGTAAACCCATTATCCATAGTAGTACAAGAAAATAAATCCCCTAAAGTATCTGATATGGTTTGACATGGTGTAGTAATCATAAAAACAAATCTCCTTGTAGTGCTGGAGGAGTTAGCATGACTCCTTCATGTCTAATAATCGCTTCTTGACAAAATTGTTGCCAAACTAAAACAGGATTATCTTGAGTAGCAGTAATATCATCAGTTACATAAGCTAACTTATCCCTGTAAATTTCCGTCCAGCGATGTTTATGTTTTTCTCCGACGAGTTTACCATCTGGGTTTTTATGTTCTTTTCCTAAATCCAAACCATAAATTCTGCCATAGGGCGGAAAAATAAGATGATAACTCAAAGCTGAAGTAATTAAATTATACGTCCCTCGAATAGAAAGAGCAAGGTCTAAATCAGAATGAATCTCTGTCTTAAATTTAACCAATAATTCATGCTGAGGATGTTGTAGCCATTTAATATCACCTTCAATATATTTAGAAGAATTTTGGATAATGGATTCAAAATCTTGTTGAGTTAATGTCATATTTGCATTATCTTCTTAAAATGTTACTAAATATTCTGTTTTAATTCAGTTATAGTCATTAGTTGACCTCCAAAGGAAAACCCACTTTTTCTAATTGTAGTTTAATCTCCTCATCCAAAGCCAAACCCTCCCGCATTTGCATTGCCAACTCCTTAGTTAAAAACTCCATCTTTTCCTCAAAAACAATACCATCGTCTTCTTCATCAGGTATGCCCACATAACGCCCTGGTGTCAAAACAAAATTATGCTTTTCAATCTCTGCCAAAGTTGCCGACTTACAGAAACCCTTAACATCCCTATAACTCCCCTCGCCTTCTGGGAGAGGGGTTGGGGGTGAGGGTAACTTCTTCCATTGATGGTAAGTATCAGCTATTTTGGCTATATCCTCATCATTAAAAGCCCGATTACGGCGATTTACCATATAACCCAACTCCGAAGCATCAATAAATAACACCTCACCCTTACGAGAGCGATTCTTAGTGCCATTCTTAGAACGACTCATAAACCACAAACAAGCTGGAATCCCTGTGTTATAAAATAGCTGAGTGGGCAACATGACAATACAATCCACCAAATCAGCTTCCACTAATGCCTTTCTGATGTCACCCTCACCACTGGTATTAGAAGATAATGAACCATTAGAGAGGACGAAACCAGCCGAACCCGTAGGGGCTAAATGGTAGAGAAAGTGTTGCACCCAAGCAAAGTTAGCATTTCCTGCGGGGGGTTTACCATATTGCCACCGTCCATCATTTTGTAATAAATCCCCACTCCAATCACTGTCATTAAAAGGAGGGTTAGCAATGACAAAATCCGCCTTTAAATCCTTATGGGCATCATTGAGGAAAGAGCCTTCAGGATTCCACTTAATGTTAGAGCCATCAATACCCCTAATGGCTAAATTCATCCGACATAGTTTATAAGTAGTCTCGTTGCTTTCCTGTCCATAAATGGAAATGTCGTCTAAGCGCCCCTGATGAGCTTCAATGAATTTTTCACTTTGGACAAACATCCCCCCTGAACCACAGCAAGGGTCAAACACTCTACCAGAATAAGGCTCTAACATCTCTACCAACAATCGCACTATACTTTCAGGAGTGTAAAACTGTCCGCCTTTTTTCCCTTCCGCTAAGGCAAACTCTCCGAGGAAATATTCATATACCCTACCTAAAACGTCCTGAGCTTGTGCCTGAGCGTCTCCTAACGTGGTTGAACCGATTAAATCAATTAAACCCCCCAAAGACGCTTGATCTAACTTCTGTTGCCCATATACCTTGGGTAAGATACCCTTCAACCTTTTACTATTTTCCCTCTCTATTAACTCCATAGCATCATCCACAATCTTACCAATGGTAGGCTGTTTAGCCTGTCCTTGAATATAAGACCATCGGGCTTGAGGTGGCACAAAAAAGACATTCTCAGCTACATATTCGTCTTTATCTTCTGGATCTGCCCCTTCATAAATACCTTCCCCTTTCACTAGCTTCTGGTGTAATTCTTCAAAGGCATCGGAAATGTACTTGAGGAAGATTAAACCCAAGACAATATGCTTATATTCCGCCGCATCAATGTTTTTACGGAGTTTATCGGCGGTTTTCCATAGCTTTTGTTCAAAGGTGTCGGTATTATTAGACTGGGCTTTCTTTTGGGGCATAGATGTAATGATTATACTCAGACTATTTTATCAGTCCTCATAGATTTAAGACACACCCATTTATAAAAATTAAGGTTAATTGAGATTGCTTCGTGCCTCGCAATGACACCATAGAATTTTGCTTAACAATTCTTAATATAATTGCTCGATCGAACTTGCATAAATTCTTAAAGTCACAGTGATAATTAAGTAGAAACAAAATTATTGCAAGATAGAAAATTTATCATGAGTTTTGAACCTGAACCGAATATATACGCTTTACAGCAAGACGTATTAAACCTTCTCACTAACGTTAGTAACCTAATGGGAGAAGTAAAAGAAACCTTAAACAATGATGAATCAAGTAATAAATATAGCCAATATCAACAGGAAATCAACGAAGCGAGAAATAATGTCGAAAAATTAGAATTAAGAATGGCAGTAGTTGCCCCCATGAAAGCGGGTAAATCGACTATTATTAACGCTATTATCGGCGATGATTTATTACCTAGTCGTAACGCCGCCATGACGACAATTCCTACAGAAATTGTGTTGAAAAAGGAGTTAACGCAACCTGTTTTAATTTTAAGTGAACCTATCCGAGAAATTTTTAAGGATTGTTATGAAGGTTTAAAAAATGAAATTCAAAAATTAAAAGCGGAAGATAAACTAGAAGAAAAAACAGGACAATATCCCCATTTACAAGAATTAATTAATGAAATTCATGATTTAACCGAAGATGAATTACCTGATTTTTTAGACAGTGACAACATAGAAGGAAAAGAAAATATCGGCAAAAATCTAACGAGCTTAAATGATATAGTGCGTTTAGCCAGTATTTTAGCACCGCAGTTCGATCCCATTGAAAAGTTAATAGAAGTACCTCGCATTGAAACAGGTTTTTGTGAAGTATTTGATAATGATAGCCAGTCACAACAATTAGGCAATTTAGTAATTGTCGATACTCCCGGACCTAATGAAGCAGGAGAAAATTTAAGATTAAGCAATGTAGTCGAAAAGCAGTTAGAAAAATGCTCAGGTGTATTTATTGTCTTAGATTTTACTCAATTAAATAATAAAGCGGCTGAAGATGTTAAAAGAAAAATTCAACCTATTATTGAGTTGCGAAAACAAGAAAATTTATATGTTTTGGTGAATAAAATTGATCAACGCAGTGAAGGAGATATGACAAAAGAAGATGTGATTAAATTTGTTTCTAGTGACTTAGGTTTGAGCTATACTGAAAATACTAATAGGGTTTTTGAAATATCTTCTCGTAGGGCTTTTTATGGGAAATTATTTTCTCGTGAATTAGCAAAAAATCCTAATATTGACATAGAACAAGTAAAGGAAATTCTAAACAAAAATCCTGATTTAGCAAAAACAATTTTAAATGATTCATGGCAATCTATAATCGATTTTATTCCTCTCGAAAATATCAAAAAAGTCGGAGAAACTACTGTAGCAAACTCTTTTTTTAATAAATTTTTGAAAAATGCTATTTCAGCATTGATGCAAAATGCAGCACCAAAAACCATAAAATCATCCCTTAATATTTCCTATAATTATTTGATTTCAGTGCGCGATGAAGTTACATTAAGAGGAAGTGCGATCGCTCAAGATGAAAAAACATTAAGATTAGAAATTAAAGCCTTAGAAGCGGATTTAAAACGTTTAGATTTATGTCGAACTAAATTACAAGAAGTCGATAAAATTAAAGAAAATTTAGAAAAACAATTAAACCGCATTTTGAATAATTTGAAAAAAGATGCTTTGGTAAAAATTGAGATATTTTATAATAAAGAAGAAGATAATCAAGTGGATGAGCAAGAAAAAGGGGAGAAAAATATTTTTTCGTGGCTTATGAAGCAAATTAAAGAAAAAATTGATTCAGAAAAAAAACAAACAATTTTAGAATTTGAAACCGAAGAAAAAGCACAACAATTTATTGATAATGCGATTACTTTTGGAAAACAAAGAACTGAGTATCATTTACATAAGGTTCGACAAGATATACAAGTAATTATTGAAAAGAAAAGGAATGAATTAGCTAAATCTGTAGAGAAAGAAGCAAAACCAATTATTGAGAAAGCGAAACAAAGATTGAAAAAAACTTTTGATGTGGATTTAGAATTATCACCTCCTACTTTTTCATCTAATAATGATTTGAATATTAATCAAGTGAAAGTAAAAAAAGATGTCCGTAATATTGATCAAGGCTATGAAGAAGTTCGCTATACTAAAAAACATTGGTGGCATTGGCTTTGGATTGTCCCAAAAGAACATACTAAAAAAGTAAAAAAACCTGATAAAAAAGTTGATTATTATACTGTATCTTTAGAAGATATAATTACAGAATTTAATGATTCTTTAGATATTAGTATTAATTCAATTAATCAATCAATATCTCAGTATCTTGATGAAGATTTTAAACAAAAAATTGATTACTATTTTGAAAAATTAGATGCTTATTTAACAAATTATCGTGACGATATTAAACAGGCACAACAAGATCAAAAGTTATCTTTAGAAGAACAAAAAAAGTTAACTGATAGTTTACAATCTATTATTCCAAAAGTTGATGAGCAGGTAGAAGAATTAAAAAAGCTAAAGGAAAGAACAGATAGGGGATTAAATTAAGTTATTGTTTAGGGGAAATAGTTATTGATTAATCCCCTAAATTTTTATTTATAATAGAAGATATTTAATTTCTTTAAAACATAATCAAACTTTATTTAGGAGAAAAATCTATGCAATCAGCATTACATTTAAAAACTCAAGTTTTACCCAGTGGCAAAATAGAAATTGAATCCCCTGATTTAGAGATTGGCGATATTGTTGATGTGTTCATAATTTCACCTCAGAAATCTTCTGTAAAACAAAATTCGATCGAAGATATTATTAAAGATTTACCCGGACAAGAAATTTTTAAAACTGCGCAAGAAGTAGATGAATATTTAAAAGGAGAAAGAGACATTTCTACAAATAAAGAAACTCAACAATCATCGGTGCTTAATTCAATTAATAAGATGCGTAGTCATCGAAATTCTTTTAAAACCTTGAATGAAATAAATCAACAAATAAAAGAGGAAAAAGAATGATGACACTTTCAAATATTCGTAATTTTGCTGTAAAATAAAACTAAATTAAAAAATAATTATATATAAATAAATAATGACTAATCTATTACTAGAAACCAACCAATTAAAAAAAACGTTAAAAGAAGTAATTTTAGAGATTCTGTATGAGAACAAACAAGAATTTTCTGATTTAATAATGGAAATTTTAGAAGATATTGCCTTGTCAAAAGCTATGGAAGAAGGCGAAAAAACAGAGTTAGTCGATCGAGAATCTATTTTTAATATTTTGGAGGAGAAAGAATGAAAGTAGAGTTTAGAAAAAGTTTTCAAAAAGACTTAAAAAAAATTAAAGACTCTGCTTTATTGAAGAAAATCAAATCTACCATAGAGGAAATTGAAATAGCGGAAACTATACAACAAATTAACAATTTAAAATTCTTAAAAACAGAGGCTAATTATTATCGTATCCGAGTTAGTGATTATCGAATAGGGATATATATTGATAAAGATTTAGTGCGATTTATTAGAGTTTTACATCGAAAAGAAATTTATAAATATTTTCCCTAAAAAATATACCGAATTTATCCATTATAATTTTACAAGAGGTAATAGAATCTTGAATAATTTAGCCAACACCACCCCTAAAAATTTTCTGACTATTAGTAATTCTACCCAAGAATTAAAAGACTTAGAAAAGCGAATCCCCATCGTTTCTGATAAAGCAATTATAGATTTAATTAATGGTATTCAAGTTAACAGAGATTTAGTTAATTATCGTAAAAATCGAGGTTTTTTTGGTCAATTAATTGATAACCTAGACGGGAGCGATCGAAATCGTAAATTATTATTAGATGGAAACTTAATTACAGGACAAGAAACCCTAAAAAATTGGGTATTAGAATTAACAGATTCCCTAAAAATTAGTCAAGTTGCCTTACATATTACCCAAGAATCTTTATTAGAAGCAAGACAAGCTATTAGGGGAGTAAAAAATCATTTAAACATTCAACAAGAAACTATTAATAATTTAACTCAAAACTTTCAACTATTAGAACAAAAATTGCAGAATAAATTTCAAGAAATAGAGAATAGATTGAGAAAATTAGAAAGGAAAGTTAGTGCTAATGATGATTTTGATTATATTTTAACGGCATGGATGGCAGAAGAAACTTACTATAAATTACCTTGGACAATTCAAATTCCTTTACTAGCAAAACAGATTTTTAATAGTGCCGTCATTAACTACGAAATTGAAACAGGAGATAAGGAATATTATCGCAAATTATTGGTAAATAAAATTATTGTTCATTGTCGAGAATTACCTAAAAATTATTTTGGTTTAGCGGACTTATTAGACTATACCATTAAAGAAATTTTACCTGAAGATCAACCCTTAATTACTAATCTTTTAGAGGTTTATTCTTTAGATAAAAAAAGGTTAAATAACACACCTTTATTATTTGCATTAGGCACAACTTTAGAGTTAGCAAATTTACCTAAAAATGCCCGTCCATCTCATCCTAGTCAGACTTCGATCGAGCTTTGTCGTCAGCAGATTACAAATATTAATTATTCGATCGATACAAGGGAATTTATCACAACTATTGTAGAAGAAACCGCCAATGATGCGTTAAATATGATGACAAAAATTTATTTATAATTGTATAAAATTTTTTGATGAAGTTGGGCTGAAAATTTTTCAGCCCCTACGATTTTTCACCTTCTACAATTTTTTCTGTAGGGGTTGAACATTGTTCAACCCTTCTTCATCACAAAATATCATTTAATAGAACAAAAAAAATAAAAATATGACTACATTAAACAATAGTAAAATAGGCTTAGTTTTAACAGGAGGAGGGGCAAAAGGTGCTTATCAAATAGGGGTTTTAAAATATTTAGCAGAGATAAATTTTGAACCAGAAATTATTACTGCTACTAGCATTGGTGCTTTACATGGTGCAATTTTATGCTCTTATTCTTCCTTAAAAGAAGGGGTAAATCATTTAGAACAAATTTGGAATCAATTAGAAGATATTGAGTTAATAAAACCTAATCATAATGCAGTTATTAAAACCTTAAGTTATGGGGTAAAAACCATCAGTCCTCATTTTACAGAATGGACAATGAATTTATTAGAAAATTTAGGAATTATTAAGAATCATAATAGCATTTTTGACCCCGAACCTTTAGAAAATTTAGTCAGAGAAAATATCGATTTTGACAAAATTTTTAATAGCAATAAAGAGTTATGGGTTAAAGTATTTCCTGCATGGAAAATACCCGGTATTGACTATGATTTAATCTTAAATTTAATTGACTTATTTAGAGCTAAAACAGGGGTAAAAAGTGAATGGTTAAAACTGCAAGATTGTCAAGATATTGATACGATTTATAACCTTTTATTAGCTAGTGCGGCGATACCTTTGGCTTTCCCTCAAAAATCTGTTAATGGTAAGTTTTATTCCGATGGCTCATTAGATGGTGAAATACCCATTAAACCTTTAATCGATCGAGGTTGTACCCATATTATTATCGTTCATCTTAGCAACGGTGTAAAGTTCGATCGATCGAATTATCCTCAACAAACTATTATAGAGATTAGACCAGAAGAAATAATTAATAGTTTTAATACAGTTATTTTAGGAGATTTAAACAGCTTATTTGACTTTAGTTCTACAAGAATTAAAATGTTAAAAAATCGAGGTTATCAAGATGCTAAAAAATCCTTAGAAAATATTATTAAGGCAATAAATATAAAGTCTGAACAACAAATTTCTGAAAATTATTTGATCAATTCTACTAAGCAATTATTAAATGATTTACCTCTGTAAATATCTTTCTTAAAATCAACAAAAAAATATTTATGTATTTAGGTATCGATTTTGGCACATCGGGTGCAAGGGCGATTATTATTAACGAAAATCGTCAAGTTATCCTTTCGGTTAACACTTCCTTTCCTGCTTATCCTCCCGTGCATCTATGGGAAAAAGCAATACACGAATTACTCTCACAAATTCCTCCTGATATTGCTCAAAAATTAAGATCGATCGTAATTGACGCAACATCTAGTACAGTGGTATTGTGCGATCGAACTGGCAACCCCCTTGACGAAGCTATCTGGTATAATGACGATCGAGGTAAGCAGTATCTATCAGAAATTAGACAATTTGCCCCAGAAAATCACTTAGTAATTAGTGCAACTTCCAGTTTAGCGAAACTCCATTGGTGGTGTCATCAACCCTTTTTTCGTGATGCTTGTTATTTTCTTCATCAAGCCGACTGGTTAGCATTTCTTCTTCACGGAAAACTAGGCATCAGCGATTATCATAATGCCCTCAAGTTGGGTTACGATGTCATCACCCTAGACTATCCCTCATGGTTAAAAGATCGATCGTACTTTGACATTTTACCGCAAATTAAAGCACCTGCCGAGAAAATCGCCCCTATTTCTCCTAAAATCAGCAAATTGTATCAAATTAATCCTGATTGTATCGTCAAAACAGGAACTACGGACAGTATATCCGCATTTTTAGCCAGTGGTGCAACCCAAGCAGGGGAAGCCGTCACTTCTCTCGGTTCAACATTAGTGTTAAAACTGTTAAGTACCACTAAAATTGATGACACTCGTTATGGAATCTATAGCCATAAATTAGGGAATTTGTGGTTAACAGGGGGCGCATCTAACACGGGAGGCGCAGTCTTAAAACACTTCTTCACCCCCTCACAATTGACACAATTGAGTCGCAAAATTAATCCTGACATTCCTACTAACCTTAACTATTATCCCTTATTAACTAAAGGCGATCGATTTCCCCTTAATAACCCCAATCTTGAGCCAAAACTTACTCCTCGTCCTGATAATCCTGTAGAATTTTTACAAGGTTTATTAGAAGGCATAACCAATATTGAAGCTAAAGGCTATCAATTATTACAAGAATTAGGAGCAAGTGCATTGACAAAAGTATATACAGCAGGAGGAGGTGCAAACAACGAAACTTGGCGTTATTTACGACAAAAAGCCTTAAAAGTCGATATTTTAGTCTCACCTCATACTCAATCTGCCTACGGAAGCGCCCTATTAGCGGGGTTTGTCTTATAGTATTTTGATAAAGAGAAGTAATAGGTAATAGGTAATAATTTTAGAGTTATTATACCATAATATAGTATTAATTTTTTATGTTTTTTTTGTGCTTAGTTTTTGACCAAAAATTGTGAAAAATATACACTTTTTTATGAATTTAACGATGCTCCAAGCCTTGATTTTAATAGTTCTCCGTTTTATTCAACAAATCATAACTATTAACAAAGAATCTATGCTAATTTACTTAAACTTAGATTATATTTTCTTAATTTGTCATAACTACTGTAGCAAAAAATATCGTCATCAATGAATATCAATTCAGAATTTAATCTCAACCTTTTATCACAATTTATTATTGATAATCTGCCTTTCCCTTTAAGTTTATTACCTGATAATTGTTATTTGGTAGGGGGGGCTGTTAGAGATGTATTATTAAACAGAAAAAGAGACTATATTGATTTAGATTTTGTTGTACCTCACAATGCTATTAAACTTGCTAAAAAGATTGCTAATTTATATCATGCTGGTTTTGTGGTACTAGATTTCGATCGAAATATTGCGAGGGTAGTCTTTCCTCATGGTACGATCGATCTAGCAAACCAAGAAGGGGATAGCATCTATACTGATTTAGCTAGACGAGACTATACTATCAATTCGATCGCTTATAGTTGTAAGGATAATGAAATTATTGATCCCTTTGAAGGACAAAAAGACATCAAAGAAGGGATAATGAGAATGATAAGTTGTAAAAACTTGGAGGATGATCCCTTAAGATTATTAAGAGCTTATCGTCAGGGTTGTCAATTAAACTTTACCATAGAAGACAAAACCCGTAGCACCATTCAAGAATTAGCCTCACAATTAACGACAGTTGCGCCAGAAAGAGTTAACACCGAGTTGGGTTATATGTTTGCCCATGAAAGGGGTAGTTATTGGTTAATCAGTGCCTTTGAGGATGGTTTGTTGTCTATACGTCACCCCTATCTCACGGCAGATAAAATTAATTATCTTCCTCTCATCGATAATGCTTCTCAATGGTTAAAAGCAAAAGGTTGTCAATTTGAGTCAATTACCCCCAGCTACCTTCAAAACGTGAAACTAGCTTGTTTTACCGACAATAACCCCGAAAATGCGGAAAAAGAGTTAATTAACCTCAAATATTCTCGTCAAGATATTAAAACCGTCACCACGATTCTTAAATACACTCCCCATTTACTTAAACATAATTTTGCTTCGGATTTAACACAACAATATTTTTTCTTTCGTGGCGTGGGAGATATATTTCCTCTCTTAGCTATTTTTGCTTATGCACACTCTATAGATGAAAATTTAATCATTATGTTGCTCGATCGATATGGGGATGATAATGATATAGTGGCTCATAGTGAACCTTTATTGTCTGGAAAAGAGATTATGGAGGCTTTTAATATCCCCCCTAGCCCCTTAATTGGTAAACTGTTAACAGATATACAAATTGCCTATATTCATGGAGAAATTAACGACAAAAATAGTGCTTTACAATGGATATACAAAAATTTAATAAAAACTTAATAATTATACCAATATAATCCTTTTTTTGCTGTGATACGATGAAAGGTATTGATACCAAAACCTCCATCATTATATAACTATATAACATCTTTTTTTTAATATATGACTACTGCTATTCTCGATCGAATTAATTCAATTTCTACCAAAAGAAAATTACTGGAAAATCTTTTAGATAACCCCAACTTAGGCAGTTTACGGTTAGACGTAAATCAAGCCTTAGAGGAGTTAGACGAATTAATTGAAGAATTAAATAAAACTTTCTCCAAATAATTCCGTTATTTACCGTAAAATAGGCATCTTGCCTGTACTTTTTTAAGTAATCAATATAGCAATTTTCGTTATGGTGAGGTACAAAACTTATCGGTATTCGGGAATAGGGAATGGGCAATAGGCAATGGAAAGTTGTATAAAAAACTGTACCTCATAGTTTTAATAAACGCTATAAATAAAAGATTTTCCACAATCCACCAAAAACCGATTTTTAACCGCTTGGCGCCCTAATAACATCCGAAAACCCATAGCATCTCGATTAGTTAAGGTTAGTTCGATATTCCACTGATAATCCCCTAATTTTACCGTACTTTGGATAACGGGTCTAAGTTGAGTATGCCCTCCAGAATTAGTAACGTGACGGTATTCTATCAGAGGGGCAATACATTCGATCGAAATGTGACTATTCCTTTGTATAGGATGTACTTGAAATTTTACCATGTCTCGATCGTTCTCCTTGTGAATTTTAATATGAAAAGCGTGTAAAGCAGAAGTTCGAGCACCCGTGTCAATTTTAGCATTAATTTTATCAATACCCAAAGTGGGTAAGGCTAAAGATTCCCTCCAACCAATCAGAGGTATTATTTTTTGTTTATATGTCATTTTTGATTAAAAGTTCAATGTAGGGAATATTTGATTTTATTGTTCAACTTTTCCCACAAAATCAATTTCATTTTCTCAGGTTTTCAAATAACCCCATGTAATTTTATCATGTAAACTGAGTAATTTCTCAGAATTGAATTAAGATTAATTGTATTTTGAAACGTAGCAATCTCAATTATAATTTTCTTAAACAAAGATTTATTGTAACTTTTTATAAAATGAAAAAAATACTATTGTTACTATGTTTAATGATTACCTTAACAGGTTGTGTTCGCTATGATGTTAATGTTTATTTTCCCCATGTTAATAGTGGCATGATGATTCAACATATCAAATTAGGGGAACAATTAACCAGTTTTAGTAAAGGTGAAGGTGATTTTTTATTAAAAAATATTGAGAATCAAGCGAAAAAATTAGATGGAAAAACCAGACGCATTTCTAAAGAAGAATTAGTAGTAATAATTCCTTTTGATAATGGCAAAGATTTAGTTACTAAATTTAATCAATTTTTTGTAGCTCCCGATACAGACAAAACTCGTAAAAAATTAGGGGAAAGTGATTATAATACCTTATTAAATTTAAACGCTAATATGTCGATCGAGCAGAAAAATTTACTATTATTAGAGAGAAATACTTTAAATTTTAATGCAGATTTAACACCATTAGGAGTGATTGGCAATGACGGCACAATAATTATTTCATCAGGGGATTTAATCGACTTAAAGATACAATTTAGCTTTCCTTTTGGTACAAAATTAATTACTAATGATTATCCTAAATGGGAAAAGTTACCTAATAATAGTTATGAAATCTCTTTAGAAGCAGGACAAATAAATGATATTAAAGCAATTTTTTGGCTTCCTAATTATGTTGGTTTAGGTACAATTTTGATAGTAGCTTTTATTTTATTAGGATATTATTTAAAATATAAAAAATTACCGTTAATACAATAAATTAAGAATTAAGAATTAAGAATTAAGAATTAAGAATTAAAAATAGTTTTAGTCGTTAATTAATAACTCCCCGTGTAATTTATTACACGTCTAATAGTTTATCGTTCAATAAATTGAACTAAATTTTTCAAGGGGTTAATATTATTCATTATTCATTATTCATTATTATTATGTCTTATTATTATTTACCGAATGTTTATGTATTTAGTGTTTGTCAATTAACAAATTCTTGGTTATGGGTAGCTTGGGAAAATCAACAAAAAGCGGATGAATTTTTACAAAAAAAATATAAATCATCCCTAACAGATTGTTTTTACTATAGCTATGTCGCTTCCAGAGAAATTGCTTTACAACAAGCTAAGAAAATTTTGGGTGTTTCTTGTCAAGAAATTGATAGTAAATTCGCCTTAGAAGTAGCAGAAACCATCACACAAGTTCAAAACTCTAATATAACAGAAAATTCCAGTCCAATAAATGAAAGTAAAACATCAAAAGATGTGGAAGTTTCGATCAAAAAAGACTTAGAAAAGCTCAATTCTCTGATTGGTTTAAGTGATGTAAAAAATACCGTTCAAGAATTAGTAAATATGGCTAAAGTTTTTCGCTTAAAAGCCAAAGCGGGTTTAAAAACTCCTCAAATTACAAGGCATTTAGTTTTTACAGGAAATCCCGGTACAGGCAAAACTACTGTAGCCCGAATTTTAGGAGAAATATACAAGAAAATGAATGTACTTTCACAAGGTCATTTTATCGAAGTTGATAGGACAGATTTAGTAGCGGAATATGTAGGACAAACTGCACCAAAAACCACTAAAATAGTTGAATCTGCCTTGGGAGGAATCTTGTTTATTGATGAGGCTTATTCCCTTGTGCCAGAAGATAAAAAAGATGTTTTTGGGCAGGAAGCAATTAGTACTTTATTAAAATTAATGGAAGATAATCGAGATGATTTAGTGGTAATTGTGGCAGGTTATCAAGAAGAAATGAAAAGATTTATTCAATCAAATCCGGGGTTAAAATCAAGGTTTTCTAAATATATTAATTTCCAAGATTATACCCCCGAAGAATTAAGCAAAATTTTTAAATTAATGTGTGAACAACATGGTTATAAAATTGATGATTTAATTAAGATAGAAATTACTGATTTATTATCAGAATTTGATACTAAAATAGGGGAATTAGGCAATGCTAGACTTATTCGTAATATATTCGATCGATGTCTCGCTAATCAATGTAATCGTTTAGCCAAAATGACGAATCCCACAACTAACGATTTAACTACTTTTAAAATTGATGATGTGATTTTAGTATCTGAACAGTTACACGAATCATTGCATTTTTAAACAATGTTTATTAAGCTAAAATTATTAACTATTTGATGAGATGAATTACTATCTTTTTTGTCTTGAAATAAATTTTCATCTCTGATTACCCATACGGTTGACATTCCTGCTGAAAAAGCAGAATTAACTTCGGCTTCTACATCGGATAAAAAGATAATTTCTTCGGGGTTTAAATTAAGAGAATTAGCTATATTTTTATAGGATAAAATCTCTTTTTTATGTCCAATATTAGTATCAAAAAACCCAGAAAAGAGATATAACAAATCTCCATATTCTGAATGACCAAAAAACAGTTTTTGAGCGTAAATTGAACCTGAAGAATAAATATAAATAGGCATATTCTGTTCATGCCAAAGTAGTAATTTTTCGTAAGCATCCTGATAAATATGCGATCGATAATCAGCATTTTTATAGCCTTCTTCCCAAATCATACCTTGTAAATCTTTTAATGGAGTAACTTTTCGATCGAGCTTAATCCAATCCCTTAAAATAGTCGTAATTTGTGCAGGAGTATAATCAGTTAAATTTTCTAACTTAGCGACTTCTAAGACAATATTTTTTACCTCTTGATGATGCCAATTTTGCTCTAAAAAATCGCCTATTTTATCATAAGCATAAGGAAATAAAACATCGTGAACAAAAGTAATAGAACTGGTTGTACCTTCTATATCTGTTAAAATAGCTTTTATCATAATGGAATAATTATTAGTTATTTTGATAATATATAAAATAATAAATTTGAGATTGCTTCGTGCCTCGCAATGACACAATAGAATTTAAAATAAACGCTTCAATTGTTAATTGTTAATTGTTAATTGTTAATTGTTAATTGTTAATTATTGATCAAAATTGTCTAATTGAATGCGAGGATCAACTATTTTTAATAATAAATCAGCTAATAAATTGCCAATAATTAACATAGTCGCACCCATCATTAAACTAGCCATAACTAAATATAAATCTTGAGATTGTACAGCTTGTAAAATTAACCTACCTAAACCGGGCCAATTAAAGAAATATTCTGCAATAAATGAACCACTTAATAAACTAGCAAATTCAAAGCCTAATAAAGTAATTAAAGGGTTAATAGCATTGCGCAAAGCATGAACATATAATACCCTATTTTCGGGTAAACCTTTCGCCCTTGCCGTTTGAATATAATCTTGTCTTAATACGTCTAAAAGTTGCCCTCTTGTTAATCTTTGTAATCCTGCGAAACTGGTTATACTTAAGGCAATAGTCGGTAAAATCATGTGCCAAGCAATATCAATTATTTTACCGCTAAAAGATAGTTCATGGTGGTTAATACTTGTCATGCCTCCTACTGGAAAAATAGGGGCTAAATTTTGGGCTAAAACTAATAATAATAATGCGGTAATAAAACTAGGAAATCCTTGTCCAAAATAACTAATAACTCGTAAAATTCGATCGAGAGGAGTGTTTTGTTTAACTGCGCTAATAATGCCTAAAGGAAGTGCGATCGACCATGTGATAATTAAAGAAGAAAAAGCTAATAATAAAGTAGCAGGAATACGCTCTAAAATTAGGCTAGAAACCGATCGAGAATAAACAAAACTTTCTCCAAAATCGAACTTAGTAACAACTTGTTTAAACCACAATATATATTGTTCTAAAGGAGATTTATCTAACCCAAAACGAACTTTTAATTCTTCAATAGTTTCTTGAGAAATAGTGGGATTTTGTCGTAAATTATCTAAATAATCTCCGGGGGCTAATTGAATGATAGCAAAACTCAATATGGATGCTAATAATAAGGTTAAAAGTCCTTGAGATAAACGTTTAATTACATAAATTACATTTTCATTCAAAAGCCAATAATTTTTCATTTCTAGTTGCTTAGTTTATAGCCTACAAAATATTATTTTAACTCAAGATTCGACCATAAACCCTGTTCACGATACAATCACATAAAGAGAAATTTTATATTAAATTCAAGGATCGATCGAGGTAATCTGTTAGATGACTATATTCATCCTAATCAAGAAAAGTATCCTCATCAACGGTTAATGGTTGTGAAAATACAAAATTATTGTTTTCTCATTCCTTATGTGGAAACAGACACAGAAATTTTTTTGAAAAGAATTATCCCTTCCCGAAAGGCGACAAAACAATATTTAGGTAAAGATTTATGAGTAAATTAGACAAGGATGAAAAAGACTTATTAGACTCTTTTGAAAATAACGAATGGCAGTCAGTAGCAGATGTTTCACGTCTTGCGCAAATAAGAGGTTACGCAAAAGCTACTCTAGCAAAAGATAAAAAAATTACGCTAAGATTATCTTCTCTGGATTTAGAGGCAATTCAAACAAGGGCGATCGAAGAAGGAATACCTTATCAAACATTAATCTCTAGTATTTTACATAAATTTGTCACTGGTAGATTAGTAGAATCGCAAGATTAAAAAAATAAAAAATTGATACTAAATTTCGATCGAATTAACGTAAAACAGGCTTCTAGCCTGTATAGTTGTTTTCCTTAGCCTGTATGAATTTCCTGCCAAAAAAAAGGATATTCTTCGGGAGTATTAGCTAAATTTTCCTTCACGGGATTTTCTCGAATATATTGCCAAGTATTCAAAAATTCTTCTTCGTTTCTCATAATTCGATCGTACCTTTCTTCATGCCATACTATACCCTGATGATTCATCACTTTAGGAATTTGTTTAGCACTATAACTTTTAACGCTATGAAGGATACTACCAACAGACCAATATTCACCATTAGACTTAGGAAAAGGTTGCATTAACCAGTGAACATGATCAGGCATAATCACTATAGCAAAGGTATGGTATCTTCGATCGTTTTGATGACGACTTTCATCAAAAAATAAACAACAATTTAAAACAATTTGCCTAGCAGAAGGATTTAATTCTAAACGTTTATAAGTATTGAAAGTGATGAAATAAATTGAACCATCTAACTCCCAATGAGGCAACTTTCTTCTTGTAATTTTGAGAGGAGAATCACTATAATTCATAAATTATAACCCCCGTAAAACAGCCTTCTAGGCTGTCTCTATCATCTTCTTTCACGGGCAAGATGCCCGTTTTACGATTCGGTGATTGAGAGATTAGCCTAGTTCACAATACAATAGCAGAATGTCAAAATATTATATTAACTTAAAGGATCGATCGTGACTGAACAGAAAAGCTATAAAGATACAGTAAATTTACCAAAAACAGGCTTTGACATGAGAGCCAATGCCGTCAAAAAAGAGCCAGAATTACAGGAATTTTGGGCAAAAGAGCAGGTTTATGAGAAATTAGGTCAAAATAATCCTAAAGACTTGTTTATCCTTCATGATGGACCACCCTACGCCAATGGTAGCTTACACATGGGACACGCATTAAACAAAGTCCTCAAAGATATTATCAATAAATACAAGCTATTACAAGGTCATAAAGTTCGCTATGTACCCGGATGGGATTGTCACGGACTGCCGATCGAGCTTAAAGTATTACAGAGTTTAAAGCAGAAAGAAAGAGAAGCCTTAACCCCCATTACCCTTCGTCACAAAGCTCGTGATTTTGCCTTGAAAGCCCAACAAGAACAAGCTGAAGGGTTTAAACGCTATGGCATCTGGGGAGATTGGGAAAATCCCTATTTAACTTTATTACCTGAATATGAAGCCGCCCAAATCGAAGTATTTGGCAAAATGGCGTTAAACGGCTATATCTATCGTGGCTTAAAACCCGTGCATTGGAGTCCAAGTTCGCAAACCGCTTTAGCTGAAGCTGAGTTAGAATATCCTGAAGGGCATACTTCTCGCAGTATCTACGCTAGTTTTACCTTGACTAAGTTAGGGGAAAAGGCTCAATCTTTAGCGGAATTTATGCCTAATCTTGCAGTAGCTATCTGGACGACAACCCCTTGGACAATCCCCGGTAATCTCGCCGTTGCTGTCAATGGGCATTTAGATTATGCAGTGGTAGAAATGATCTCCTCTAACTCTGAAGGGGTGAGGTATCTAATCGTTGCTAAAGACTTGGTAGAGAGTTTAAGCAATACTTTAGGTTGTCAGTTAACTATCAAAACCGTTGTCAAAGGTGCAGACTTAGAATTATCCACCTATAAGCATCCCTTGTTCGATCGAGAAAGTCCAGTAGTTATCGGCGGTGATTATATCACTACGGAATCTGGTACAGGATTAGTACATACCGCCCCTGGTCATGGTCAAGAAGACTATATCACAGGACAAAAATACCACTTGCCTATTTTATCCCCTGTAAACGATCGAGGTAACTTTACGGAGGAAGCAGGAGAATTTCAAGGATTAAACGTCTTAAAAGACGCAAATCAGGCGATTATTGACGCTTTAACCGCAAAAAGTAGCTTATTGAAAGAAGAAGCCTATGCCCATAAATACCCCTACGATTGGCGTACTAAAAAACCGACAATTTTCCGTGCTACAGAGCAATGGTTCGCTTCTGTGGATGGTTTCCGTGACTTAGCATTAAAAGCGATTAAAGATGTAACTTGGATTCCTGCGCAGGGTGAAAACCGCATTACTCCGATGGTAGGCGATCGCAGTGACTGGTGTATTTCTCGTCAACGCAGTTGGGGTTTACCAATTCCCGTGTTTTACGATGAGGAAACAAACGAACCATTATTGAATGAGGAGACGATTAACCACGTTAAAGATATTATCAGGGAAAAAGGCTCTGATGCTTGGTGGGAGTTGTCGGTAGAAGAATTGTTGCCCGAAAGTTATCGCAATAATGGCAAAACCTACCGTAAAGGTATGGATACTATGGATGTGTGGTTCGATTCTGGTTCATCTTGGGCGGCGGTTGCCAATCAACGGGAGGAGTTGAAATACCCTGTGGACTTGTATTTGGAAGGTTCAGATCAACATCGAGGCTGGTTTCAGTCTAGCCTTTTAACCAGTGTAGCAGTAAATGGCATCGCTCCCTATAAAACCGTCTTAACTCATGGTTTCGTGTTGGATGAAAAGGGCATGAAGATGAGTAAGTCGGTGGGTAATGTAGTTGATCCGAATCTCATTATCAATGGTGGCAAAAACCAAAAACAACAACCCCCCTATGGTGCGGATGTACTGCGTTTGTGGGTTGCTTCTACGGATTATTCTGGGGATGTGCGCATCGGTGATAATATCATCAAACAACTTGCAGACGTTTACCGTAAAATTCGTAATACCGCTCGTTTTTTAATTGGTAATTTGCATGATTTTGATCCTAAAAAAGATGCTGTTAGTTATGATAATTTACCCGAATTAGATAAGTATATTCTCCACGAAACCCATTTAGTTTTTAGCGAAATTACGGAAGCCTTTGAGAGTTATCAATTCTTTAAATTCTTCCAAAAAGTACAAAATTTCTGTGTAGTTGATCTCTCTAATTTTTACTTAGATATTGCTAAGGATAGGCTCTATATTTCTGATCCTAATTCCCCTCGTCGTCGCAGTTGTCAAACTGTTATGGCAATCATTCTCGAAAATTTAGCCCGATCGATCGCACCTGTTTTATGTCACATGGCAGAGGATATTTGGCAGAATCTTCCCTATGAAAAGCCTTATAATTCGGTGTTTGAGGCAGGTTGGGTTAAATTAGAACCCCAATGGGTGGAAAACCCTGATTTACTATCAAAATGGGGGCAATTACGCAACATTCGTACAGGGGTGAATAAGGTTTTAGATACTGCTCGTAATCAGAAGTCGATCGGTTCATCCTTAGAAGCAAAAGTATTAATTTATGATACTGAAGGTAAGCTATCGGAAATGCTAACTAACTTTAATCCTACTAATGCTTTAAATGATGGTAACAGAGTTGATGAATTGCGTTATCTTCTCCTTGTCTCACAGGTAGAATTAGTAACGGATGAATCGGCTTTGAGTATTAGTCAATATATCGGGGATATTCAGCTTGAGGATACTATTTTAAAGGTAGCAGTTTTAAATGCTGATGGTCATAAGTGCGATCGATGCTGGAACTATTCTACCACAGTGGGTACTTTTAGCGATGAACCTTTGATTTGCGATCGATGTAAGGAAGCCTTAACGGGTAATTTCTAATTTATTAGTTAAAATGGAGAAATAAACTAACTTAAAATTTCTCCATTGATCATGATAAAAATAAGTAAATGACAGAATATAAATTTACACAATATTTTGAAAATGATGTTTTATTAAAACGTCCTTATCTCAAAAAAGAATGGTGTATTCTTGTTATCGAAAATCCATTAAAATGTGAACCACAAGAAAATAATTGATTTCTTTTTTGGGGTATAATTCCAGAATTTGATAATAAAATTTTAGGAATAGATAATTTACAAGGAGAAGCCGCACAAGCTGGGGCAGGTTTCGGAATAATCTTTATTTTGATTATTTGGGCAATTGTTTCAATTCCTTTAGCTATTATTGCAGGAAAAAAATAGGTTTTAATTTCTAACGTATTGTTTTTATCTATCCTGATTTTTAAATTTTAAGTTACAATTGCCACTAATTAATAGTATAATTTTTATAATCAGGATATTTTTTGATATAAAGAATAAAAATATGACTATTACAGAAATCAAAAAAGCAGTTGAACATTTATCTATCATCGAACAAAAAGAGTTATTTCATTGGATAGATGAATACAGAGAAAATCAATGGGATAAACAAATAGAGGAAGATTTAGAGAATGGAAGATTAAATAAGTTAATTGCACAAGCTAAACAGGAATTTAAAGAAGGAAAATGCCAGAAAATATAAGTCATTATACCAGTTCTAGCTTTTGGCAATCCTATTATGAATTACCCCTAAAAATTCAGAAAATAGCAGATCAAAAATATAAATTATTGAAAGAAAATTCTCGTCATCCTTCATTAAAGTTGAAAAGAATTAGAACTTTATGGGCTGTTAGAGTTACTGATAATTATAGGGCTTTAGGTGTTGACGAATCTGATGGTATTTTATGGTTTTGGATTGGGGATCACGATCGATATGAACAGATTTTATCAGATTTATAATAGATTAGTCGATCGATGTAAAGAAGCCTTAACTGGTAATTTCTAATTTATTAGTTAAGATGGAGAAATAAACTTAGGATATAAGTAGTTAAAATTTCTCCATTTCATTCACTCATAAAAAATCAGTGACTAAAGAACAAAATAACAATAATTCTTCTATCTGTAAAAGATGTGAATATATGGGGGAATTTTTCTCTCCTAATCTGAACAATCCCCTAAAAGTTTGTGCTTATAAATGTAAAGGTTATAATGCCTTAGCTACTTTTGCATGGGATAAAAATAAACCTTGCCCTCCATCTTTTGATGGTAATTTTCCAGGTCCTTAGATCATATCATTATAGGAGAATAAAAAATGTCAAATTTAGAAAAAGGCTTACTAGCTTTTGAAGAAAAAAACTATCAAGAAACTCTTATTTTATTAAAACCATTGGCAGAAGAAGGAAATCCAGAAGCACAATGTATTTTAGGAAATATTTATCATTTAGGTTTAGGAGTTAATCCTAATACTCAAAAAGCCGTTAAATGGTATAAAAAATCAGCGAAACAGGGTTATTTAATAGCTAAAAATAACTTGAAAACAATTTACTTAATGGAGGAAATAGGCAAAGAAGCCTTAACGGGTAATTTCTAAACACATAGGGTGGAAATTTCTCACCCTTTATTATCAAAAAATTAATGGAAAACTAAATATGAATAAAAAAGACTATGAAGATTTTATCGATAAGATTTTAATGCCCCAGTTGACAAGAGAAATTGCTACAAAATTAATAGTTTATAAAAATTTAATTTTTATTTTGATGTAAGTATTATTTAATAAGAGTTATAGCATTTTATTTTCTCCTAATTTATCATAACTATTGTAGAAGAGTCATATTTTATGAGCATTTTAAATATTATTAATCTGGGGCAACAAATAAATTCCCGTTGGTTATGGCGTAATCTTTCTTTTAATTTGCATTCTGGAGAAAGTTTAGGATTGGTAGGGGCAACGGGTACAGGTAAAAGTGTCCTATTAAGATCGATCGCACATTTAGATACGCCTTTAGAGGGAGAAATTATCTATCGAGACAAAAATATTCTTTCTTGGGATATACCTTTATATCGTTCTCAGGTGATATACTTACATCAACGCTCAGTGATGCTTGAGGGTACGGTGGAAGATAATTTAAAATATATTTATCGTTTAAACATCCACACAAATCGCCGTTATGATACCTCTAAAGTAACTCAATGGTTAGACTTGTTCGATCGAAATCTCTCTTTTTTAGGGCAATCTGCCAGTAATTTATCGGGGGGTGAAAGTCAGATAGTGGCTTTAATTCGTGCTTTACAAATTGATCCCATGATACTATTATTAGATGAGTGTACTGCCTCTTTGGATGCCAAAACTACCGCCCAAGTGGAAAATTCGATCGAATTTTGGTTACAGGAAAATCCGCAAAGGGCTTGTATCTGGACAAGTCACGACAGTAATCAGATCGATCGTGTTACTGATAAACAATTAATGCTGAATCATGACTGATAGAGATGTATCAAAAAAATTTAAGCGATAATCTTATCTAAAAATTGCTATCCTCTACAATACGAAAAAAAATTAATTATCGGTTTGTAGTAACGGCTTTAGCCATTTTTCTCTTCAATTAAAATCGAAATTGATGATATTTAATTAATATTTTGGTGAAGGTGGGCAGAAAAATTTTCTGCCCCTACAATTTTGATATTATGTCACTGTTTATTCTTGTTTATTCATAATCAATTTTGTTTTAAACTCTATATATAAATCTAAGCTCGATCGAGCCTCATTTTCTGTTTTAAAAACTAGACAATTATTCCAATATTTTAAGGCTTCTTCCTGTTGATTTTCCTTATCTAAAATTTCCGCCATGACATAATTACTCAGGGGTAAATTAGGATTAATTATTAAACTTGTTTCGATATATTCCTTAGCTTTTAAGTTATCTTCTGCTAAAAAATAACTATAACCTAAATTAGTTAATAACTTACTTTTAATCTCCTCATTATTTACCTCATTTAAAACATTCAGAATCTTCTCTTTCACCGTCTTAATTTCACCTTGCACAATTAAAATATCAGTAATTTTCACTAGAGCCTGATAATTATTATTTTGCTCAAATCCCTGTTGAAAATAATTTATTGCTGATTCCCATTCTTGCCTTTTCTCATAAACTAAGCCTATATTGTAATAAATATTAGCTAAATTGTTATCGAATTTTAAGGCTGTTAAAAAGTACTTTTGAGCAGTATTTAACTCCCATAATAAATAAGCATCGTAACCTCGGTCGTTAAAATAAATTCCTAATTCTTTATTCAATATATGATTACTAGGTAAATTTTTTTCCTCACTAATTAAGCCTAATTTTTGCCATAAGTTACCTAAAGTTAAATTCTTAAAATCTGGATTTTCGATGATTAATTTACTTTTCAATTTTAAGTGCTTTTCTAAATCAATTTTAATATTATTACCTAAAATAAATTTATTGTTCTGAGTTTCATTCTTCTCTTGTAACAATCCATCTTTAAGCATTTTTCCCACCATAATTAATACTTCCCCTAAACCAATATCAGGAAAAATATCCCCTTGAATTTGCCCTAAATTAATTCCTTGTTGATTTAACAATAAAACATATAATAATTGTATCTGTTGCTCAGATAAGTGAGATAAATCTAAGGTGTCACTTTCAATCTCAGTTGAAATCTCAGTTTTATCGTTCTGGTTTTGACGATATTTTTGATATTCCTCGACTAATCTTTGTTGTAATTTAGCTAATTTTCCCGGTCCAAAACCGAATATCTGGAATTTTTTATAAACCTCCCCTAATCTCTTTTGTAAAGCATCCTTACTAATGCCTAAGTCTTTGGCGATGTCATCGAGGGATTCTCCTTGAATTGCCCTATTTAAAACCTCTGATTCTCCTTCGGTGATGCCAAAATGCTTGGTTATGTTTTGTAAAAATTTTGCAGGTATCATTTTTCTTCTCTTTAGTTAATACTCAACCTACTCATTTATCAGGAAAGCAATGAAAAAGATATTGTGTCATTGCGAGGTACGAAGCAATCTCCGAAACCTGTTTGCCGATGAGTAAATTGAATATTCCCATTATAACCTCATTTAAAAGATTTTTCCTCACCTCTTGACAATCTCACTTATCTGAGATTAAAATAGAAACATCAACATTCAAATAAAAAAAAATTATGAGTAAGTGGCGAGAAAGGGCAAGATCGATCGTAGATACGACATTATCGCAACGGAAAACTCTTGATAATAGCAGTATTGAAACTGACAACATAAAAACCAAAGATACTGAGACAGAAGAGATAAAAGTAGCGAAAAACTGGAGACAAAAATTATTCGCTCAAAGAAAGAGAATTGGTGTCGGTAAACAAACATGGAAAAGAGTTAATTGGGTTGGCATATTTTTTAGAAAAAGTGAATCACCGACAATGGGTGAAATTATTATTTCTGTCTTTGGAATTTTAATTATTTTAACTGTGGTTTCTCTCTATATTTTAGGCTTGTTTTTTGAGGTAGGAGATTGGTTAGGTTCGATCGTAGAAACAGTAACTTTTTTTGTTAACGGTTTTTCACGAGTATTTTTTCATTCAGTGTCTCACGGTTAACCACAAAAAAAATTAATTTCCGTAAATCTTGCATAAATTAGCAAAGTTCGACTGATAAGTAAATAGATAGAAAATTTGCTTGACAATAATATTAGTAAACATGAATTAATTAAAGGTAAATCGTTATGACAGACTCTAATTGGAATCCCGAAATTGAAGGGCAACAAGTCAGAATTAAAAACAATCCTAGTAAAAAAGGATTGACTACAGGGAAGGTGAGAAAATCCGCAGGGCGTATTTTAGTAGAAGTAAAATTTGGCACTAATGAAAAAAGTTACAAGCAGTATGAACAACTGGAATTGTATCAAGACAATGTGAGTATTCGAGATTTATTAGCACAGGGTAAATTCGGTAAACCTGATGATTTGAGAAGGATTCTTACGTTAGAAAAAGTAAAAGGGGAATTAACTAATATTTTTTACAGTATGGAGGCTAGTAATACAGATTTTTACCCCTATCAATTCAAGCCTGTATTAAAATTTTTAGATTCTCCCGTATCTCGATTGTTAATTGCCGATGAAGTAGGTTTAGGTAAAACGATCGAATCTATGTATATTTGGAAAGAATTACAAGCAAGAGAAGATGCCCAACGTTTATTAATTGTTTGCCCTGCAATGTTAAGAGATAAATGGAGAGATGATTTAAAGAATTTATTTAACATTGATGCGGAGATAGTCGGGGCAAAAGAGTTATTACAAAAAGCGAAATTAGTTACCCAAAAAGGAAATAAAATTTCTTTTACTTATATCGCTAGTTTAGAAGGATTAAGAGTTAAAAATTGGAATGAAAAAGATAAAAATAAACAAGAAAAAAAAGGTGCAAGGTATGATTTAGCTCGATTATTAGAACAAAACTCTCGTGATTACGAAGAAGCAAATATTAATAATATTGATATTTTTGATTTTGTGATTATTGATGAAGCTCATTATTTAAGAAATTCAGAGACAGCTAATAATAAATTTGCTCAACTTTTGAGGGATACAAGCAAAAATTTAATTTTATTAACTGCCACACCTATTCAAATTCGTAGTGAAAATTTATATCAATTACTCAAACTAATTAGCCCCGATGATTTTTTCGATCAAAGAACTTTTGAAGAAATGTTGCAAGAAAATAAATCAATTATTAATGCCCTTAGATTAATGTGGAAAACTTCTCCTAATTTAGACGAAATAAGAGATGTGATTAAAGAAGCCTCTAAGTCAGATTATTTTAAGGAAAGTAAGAGATTTAAAATACTTTTTGATGAATTATTCGAGTTAGAAAATATTAGTCATAGTCAACAAGTTAAATTTAGTAATCTTCTGGAAAATTTGTCTTTATTAGGGCAATTTATGACTAGAAATAGAAAGCGGGAAGTTTTACCTAATAGAGTGCAAAGAAAACCTCAAACTCTTACGGTAAAATTTACTAAAATAGAAAAGCAAGTATATGAATATATCACTTATAAAATTCGTATTCAAGCATTAGGAGAATCTAAATTTAATGTTTTTCGATTAATGGCTCGTCAAAGAGAAATGGCGAGTTGTATGGTTGCCGCTTTAGAGTTTTGGTCAAATAAAAAAATTAATGACAATACAGAAGAAACACTTTTACAAAATATTCTCAACGCCGATCATAGTGAATATACTTATTCTGACGATGAACAAGAAGAAAATTATGAAATTTATGGTTCACAATTAGATGAAGAAATAAATAAAAATAATTATACAAAAACACATTCTAAAAATGTTGCTTGGAAAAAGCCAATTAATCCATTTCCTTTTCAAAAAGAAGAATTAACTAAGTTTATTCAAGATTTAAGAATAGTTGATACTAAATATAAAGAATTAGTTAAATTTATCAAGGAGCAATTAGTTGCGAATAATCAAGAAAAATTTGTTCTATTTGCTTTTTATCGTAATACTCTTTCCTATTTACAAGAGAGATTAGAAAAAGATGGTATCAAAACTTTTTTAATTCAAGGTGGTATGAAAAGAGAAGAAAAAAGTGAAATTCTCGATAATTTTAAGAATAAAAAAAATATCTCAATTTTACTGTCTTCAGAAGTGGGTAGTGAAGGGATTGATTTACAATTTTGTCGTTTTATTATTAACTATGATTTGCCTTGGAATCCGATGAAAGTTGAGCAAAGAATCGGAAGACTCGATCGACTTAATCAAAAACATGAAACAATTAGTATTGTCAATTATAGTATTCAAGATACGATCGAACAATATATCTTAGAAAAACTTTATGAAAGGATAAAAATTTTTGAAAATAGTATTGGAGATATAGAGGAAATATTTGGAGAAAAAACTGAAGAATTAATTTTAGAATTATTAAATCCAGAATTAACAGAAGAAGAACTAAAAAAACGAGCTGAAGAAACGACTTTAGCTATTCAATCGGAGATGGAACAACAAAGAACATTGGAAGAAGAAGCGATGAATTTAGTAGCTTTTTCAGAATTTATTTTAAATTCTATTAACAATAGTAAAGAGCAAGGAAGATGGTTAAAATCAAAGGAATTATTATCATTTGTTGCAGATTTTTTCAAATTAGAATACCCCGGAACGGTAATCACTCCCAATAAAAATAATATTGGCGAACTTTATGAAATCAATTTATCTTCTGAAGCAAGAACAGATTTAAAATTATTTACTCATCAATCTCCTTTTTCTACTAGAACAGTACTTTTTGCTCAATCAGTACCATGTTTTTTTGATCCTAAAAACACGAAAGCAATGGGAAAAAATTATGAATTAATTGATTCAACTCATCCTTTAATTCAGTGGATAAAATATAAATATACAAAAGATAATTTAATTAATTCTTTTTATAGTATTTCCGCTTCTACATTATCAATAAAAGAAATTAATAAAAAAGATATTAAGCAAGGTATTTATTTTTATGTAGTTCAGAATTGGAAATTAGAAGGATTAAGAAAAGAAATTCTTTTGGCTTATAAAGTTATGTCTTTAGAAGGAATATTTTTATCCGATGATGATGCGGAATATTTAATCAATAAAACTGCAACTTATGGTCGGGCAAAATATAATATTTCTAATGTAATCAACCTAGAAAAAATTATCGAAATTTATGAACAATGCGAAGAAGAATTACAGATTGATTTTGCGAATCGAGAGGAGGAATTTCAAGCCGAAAATGAAGATCGTTGTAATGTACAACAAAGATCAGCCAAATCTTACGCAGAAAGAAAACAAATCTTTTTTGAAAAAAGAATTGAACAATATTTATCTGAAGGTAAAAAAACAATTATTCCTGCGGAGGAAGGAAAACTTAAAAAAGTTCAACAGAACCTAGATTTCACCTTAAAAAATATTGACTTAAAACGTCAAGTTACAACATCAAATCCAACTTTAGCGACTGGTTTAATTTTTATTGAGGACTAAAAAAATGAGTGATTTATTTCTAAATTTAGGTATTGATTTTGGTACAAGTTTTACAAAAGTTTGTGTAAGAGACATCGATCGTGAGAACTCATGGATTGTCAATTTTGCAGAAGACAAAAAACAAGTTAACGATGCTTTATTACCTACTAAAATTTTGATTAAAAATGATGGTAATTTATTAACAGGATTAACTTTATCAGAGTGGAAAACAGTAAACACGAATGAAGGAATATTAGTTGATTTTGTGAAAATGCGATTAGCTAATATTGATTTATCACAAGAAGAAAAAACCTACTCTTTTGATCAGTTACCCCATTACAAAAAAAATGACTTAAATACTCCTGAACAAATAGAAAATCTTTGCACTTTTTATCTCAGTTGTATCATCATTAAAGCTAAGAATTGGGTATTAAAAAATAATTCTGACTTAGTTAAAAACTTAGATATTAATTGGTCAGTAAATGTGGGAGTCCCAGTTAAATATTTTGATTCTTTAGCCATTAACAGATTTAAAAAAGTCATTCGTTTAGCATTATTATTAACAGAAAATCATCCTAATAATTTTCAAGAATTATGTCAAAGAATGAAAGAAAATCGTCAAAAATTAACTGAATTAAGTATGAATAAAGCTGATAATGAAATTCCCATTGCAGGATTCGCAGTTCCCGAAATAAAAGGGGCTATTTATTCTTATACTATTTCCCGTCAAGCTAAAGATGGTATTTATATCTTTTTCGATATTGGTAGTGGTACAACGGAAGGAGTTTCTTTTCGTTTTTATAGAGAAGATGATATTCCTAAAATAGAGTTCTATTCGGGAGAAGTCGAAGCTATTGGAATAAATGCTTTGGCAAAAAAAATAATTAATAATACTGATTTAGAAGAATCAAAAATTGTGAGTTATTTACAAAGAAAAGATGTTTTATTTCTTCAATATATTGATAAATATTCAAGAAAAATATCTCGTTCACCAAATACTGGTGAAATAGTTGTATATAAAAAATCAAATGTTACTATTACTGCTGAAAATATCAAATCAAAATTAAAACAAATTAGTAATGATAAAGAAAAATTGTGTTTGTATAGTATTCTTACTATGTATTTTATTCGTAAAATGGTTGCAAAAGTCATTGTAAGTTGTAAGAAAAAAAATCCTGAATATTTTGAAGCAAAAGTAGAACACAATCAAAATTTAACCGTTTTTATCGGTGGTGGCGGACAGCCCTCATATTATTATCAAGATACAATCAAATCTACCCATATAGCTTTTAATCAAGAAAGGTTTGATATTCCACCTTATAAACTTAAAAATGTACCATATCCCGGCGGAGGGTTAACTGAAACAGAAGATTTTAGTATGAGTGGTATTTCTCCTAAGTATTTTCATCGTTTTGCTATTGCTTATGGTTTATCTATTCCAGATGGAGAAGGTGCAGAAATCGAAGGTTTTCCATCGTTGTATAAAGAAAAAAAACGAGTCGAATCTCAACCTTATATGCCTGAAATTGGTCGTTATTCAGATGATCATAGTTCTATGTAAAGTTGATCATTATTATTAACAGTTCGATCGAACTCAATTTTAAACTCGATCGAATCTTTAAAATCATCTATAACTTTTTGGTGGAGGTGACATTTTCCCGTAGGGGTTGAATAATATTCAACCCCGCCTCATCAAGAAATCTTATTAATACTTTATATCTATGAAGAGAAAAAACAGAAAAATTTTTCTCAATTATTTAATTTTGCTAAAATATAATATTAAAATTATAGTTAATTGAATTTAATATGTCACAACAACAAAGTTTAAATGCTATTTTTGAAAATGGTGTTTTTCGTCCTTTAACTAATTTTAATTTTCCTGAAGGAGAAAAAGTTAAGATAACCATAGAAGCCGAAAAAATGTCAAAAAAAAGTTTTCCTCAAAATGGAATTATTGCTCAATTAACCATTAATCCTCTAAAAATTCCTAACTTTCAACCGTTAACAAGAGAAGAAATCCATGAGCGTTGATTCTCAATCTTATTTTATCGATTCTAATATTTGGTTATACCGTTTTATTGTTAATCCTAATGATCTTAATTCAATAAAAAAACAACAAATTGCTATTGAGATTACCAGTAAAGATAATCTTTTTATTAGTACACAAGTTATTAACGAAGTTTGTTTTAACCTCATAAAGAAGGCTAAATTTAATGACTTTCAAATAGATAATTTAATAAAAGAATTTAATTTAGGATGTGAAATTTTATCTCTTGATTTTTTGACAGTAGAATACGCCGTAAAATTAAGAAAAAATTATTGTTTATCTTTTTGGGATAGTCTTATTGTTGCTAGTGCTATTTTGGGAAATGTCAATATTATTTATTCAGAAGATATGCAAAACAATTTAATTATAGAAAATAAAGTAACAATCATTAATCCTTTTAATTACTCTTGATGGTTCGATCGAATCTTTAAAATCATCTATAACTTTTTGGTGAAGGTGGCATTTTTCCGTAGGGGTTGAATAATATTCAACCCAACCTCATCAAGAAATCTTATTTAACCATAAAGAATTGAGCAATAGTTAGAAATTTGATCGAATTGGAGAGAGATCGATCGTTCTTTAGTGGTTATTGGACTTAATTTTTATTAATATTTCTTCTTGATTCTGCATAAATCGACAAAGTTCGACTGATAATTATATATAGGGAATAAATAAGGAGGTAACAACAATGGCTAAAGGAGATCATTTATACTATAGTTTTGTGTTTGATGGTTTTCCCATTACCCATCATGGAATTGATTGTGGAGATGGGTGGGTAATTGAGTTTGCAGAAAGACAGGGAAGAAATATTGTTACACAAACTCCCTTAAAAGATTTCTATTCTAAGGGAAAGGTATATGTTAAGTCTTATGAAAAATGCGATCACCCAAATATTGTGGTGGGTAGAGCGGCTGAAATGTTCGGACAAACTAATTACAACCTATTTACAAATAATTGTGAGCATTTAGCAACGTATTGTAAAACAGGAACAAAATTTAGTATACAAATAAGTATTATACCTAACCCTGTAATTAATATTTTGAGATTTTGCTTCTCCTAACACCTCTCCTTCTGTTGCTTCTCCAGTAATTGCGGTTGTCGGATTGGGTGTAGCGATTTATGGAATAGGGAGAATAGGGTATGGAATTTGGGAATCGTTCTATGAGTAATATAGCTTAACGAAGGCACAGCTACGCAGATCACACTTCAGATTTTAGTAACTTGTTGAAAATTTAATTCTTATATAGCTCTCTTAATTAAGGGCTTTTTTTGTAAATTCGATCACGAAGTGGCATAGCTTGATCGAGCTTTATCAGAAAAGAAAAATTATTGTTTTATTTCTTAATTTTATCTCATCAATATTTTTTGGGTGGGGGTGGGCAGAAAAATTTTCTGCCCCTACATTTTTCCCAACCTCATCAAAAAATATTATGTAAAATTAAAAAATCGATCGAACAACGCCACTTCACGATCAAACTTAAAATATGGTATTATTATGAATAATTAGACTAAAATGTATCGGTAAATTTAGAATTTTTTGTTCTATGTCAAAACTGCAAAATTTAAAATTATCTGTTCATCAATCCTTAAATGAGTTATCAGAAACGAATATAAAACTCACTTATAAATTTATCACTGATTTGGCGGAAAAGGAAAAGGAAGAAGCAACAAAAGAGTTATTAGAAATTCGTAATTTATTAGAAGATATTGAGTTAGCAAAACAAGATATTTCCAACGGCGAATTAACAGATTGGCGAGAAATTAGAAGTGATGTATAAGGTTGTTTTAACCAAGAAAGCGAAGGTTTTTTATGCTAATGTCGATTCAATTTTGGCTAAAAAATTAGCAAAATGTTTTGAGATTTTAGAAAATAATCCCTTTCAACATCCTAATATTAAAGCCCTCAGAGGAATTAGCCCAAACTTTAAGAAAAAAATCATAAAACTTAGATTTTGCTGTTAGCTTAACCATGTCTGATAATTATATATTTCTTGATTATTTTCAATTAGGTGGGGCAATATTACTAATCCTCATCAACATTATTTTATCCCTTTGGTTAAGACTAGGGTTAGAAAAATCTCTCCTCATCGCTTCCCTAAGAATGGTAATTCAATTACTTCTTATCGGTTATATTTTGGAATGGTTATTTAACCTTTCTAATGCTTGGTTAGTAATTTCGATCGCACTCCTTATGGCAACCATCGCAGGAATATCCGCCGTTAACCGCACTTCCCGAAGATTTCCGAGTATTTATTGGCGTAGTTTAATCTCCGTCTTAATATCCTCATTTTTGATTACTAATTTATCGGTAGCAGGAATTATCAAAGTTGAGCCTTGGTATAATCCTCAATATCTGATTCCCTTATTAGGTATGATTTTAGGAAATACTCTCACGGGCATATCCCTCGGCTTAGATAAATTTATGGATAACCTCGTGAAAAATCGTCATCAAGTGGAAACCCTTTTATCTTTGGGCGCAACCCGTTGGGAAGCAACTCATCAAGAAGTCACATCCGCCATCACTACGGGCATGAT
This sequence comes from Geminocystis sp. CENA526, assembly GCF_050753365.1. NCBI lineage: Bacteria > Bacillati > Cyanobacteriota > Cyanophyceae > Chroococcales > Geminocystaceae > Geminocystis > Geminocystis sp. CENA526. The sequence goes on along the minus strand of NZ_JBLZFY010000003.1, from coordinate 6,766 downwards.
TCCTATTATTAACTCCATGATGGTAATGGGTTTAGTTAGCTTACCCGGTATGATGACAGGGCAAATTTTGGCGGGGGCAAATCCTTTGAATGCTGTTCGCTATCAAGTGGTAATTACTTTTTCGATCGCTTCCGCCTGTGCTTTAGGTACACTGATGATAGTATTATTAGCTTGGATTGCTTTGACTACTCCTAACCATCAATTAAAAATCTCGATTTTGTACAATACTAAAAAAAATTAAGCATATTAAGTATCTTTGGCTTGTAGTAAAGGGCTTCAGCCCTTAAAATATCGATGATTAAAGAAATAAAAAATAACGAAAGAACACTATTAATTACACAAAAGTATGAATCGAAATCTCAGCAAAATTCGTAAAAATTTACGTTTGTTAATTATTGTCCTTATTCCTAGTACGATAATTTTGTATTTATTAAGGGGATTTGGCATCCTGAGTTTTGTTTCAGGAGGATTTTTTTTATTTTTAATAATTGCTTCTTTTTTCTCTTTACTTACTTTTTTGGTATTGAAAACCTATTAGACATCTTGACAAATACAGGCAAGATGCCTGTTATACCGTGATAAAATTATATTTTTTTGAGAAATCTATTAGACTTCCTCACTTTTCTTATTACCCATTACTGATTATTAATTACCAACCTTTTTCGGCTTGAGAAAGAACATAAGTAGCTACATCTTCAATTTGTTCGGGGGTTAATTTCTGTCCGAATGCAGGCATTGCCGCTTTACCCATAGTAATTTGATTCTTGATTTTGTCTAAATCATACATCTCATATTTTTCTAAGTCTGCTTTTTGTAAAGTTTTGGTAGGGTTAACAACATTTCTTCCCCCCATGTGACAAGAAGCACAGTTAGCGGTAAATAAAGACGCACCTTTAGAAGCATCTCCTGCTAAGGCTGGACTCGCAAAAGTAAAACTGACAAGGGTAAATAATAAAACTACTACACTAAGGATTTTTTTCATGGAATTTCGATCGAGATTCTCTATATATTTTGGTCAATCTTGATCTTCTGTAATTTCCTGTTGATTGTCAAAAGACGAGATGTCAAAGTTTGTTACATTTCTCAATAATTTACGATCGATCCCTTTTACGAAATCTGTTATAAATATACTCATCAAGGTTATAATCCGATGTGACAAAATGTATAGTTGCCTCTTGCCTCTTGCCTTTTGCCTACCCTCTCCAAACTCAAGTTATGCCCTCGCCAAGTATAACTTAAGATGTTGGGGCGATGCACTCCCCTAGATTATTTATTATGACAAAATTTACGATCGTCCTTATCAAATCTAATCCTCACTATCAATGTTTAATAGAAACTCAATATATGATTCATTATAGTTTACAAGACATGGGTTTTGATAGCATTATCAGCGATGATTGGCAAATGCTCGATCGACAATATATTATGTTAGGCGTTAATAATCTAGTCTATCCGAATCAAATTGAATTACCCCCCAACGCCATTATCTATAATCTTGAACAAATTTATCCCGAATCACCCTGGATACAATCGGGCTATCTCGATTATTTGTATCAGTATCCTATCTGGGATTATAGTCTATCTAATATTGCTCAATTACAAAAATGGGGCATTAACAACGTTAAATATTTACCTATAGGCTATCATTCTTGTTTGAGTTCGATCGAACATCATCATAATCAAGATATTGATGTATTGTTTTATGGTTCAATTAATCAGCGTCGTCAAAAAATCATTGATGAATTAGAAAAAGAAGGAGTAAAAGTAAAAACACTTTTTGGAGTTTATGGAGAGGAAAGAAACCGCTATATTGCTCGAAGTAAAATTGTTTTAAATATGCATTTTTACGAAGCTCAAGTGTTTGAAATTGTTAGAGTTTCTCACCTATTAGCAAATCGATTTTTTGTTATTTCTGAAAAGAGTAATAATTCTCAGGAAGAAAGTTATTTTCAAGAGGGATTAGTTTTTTCTAATTATGAAAATTTAGTTTCCACTTGTATTGAGTACCTAAAAAATGATAAACAGAGAGAAAAAATTGCCAAAAATGGTTATCATTTAATCAAAAGTCGTCCTTTTAATCAATACTTAAAACCAATAATTAATAAACTTTCTTCTCATCAACATTATCAATTTATTAAAGACTTCTATCGCAAAAATCAAGCTAAAATTGCTTTTGAGCAAGGAAATTATTTAAGTTCGATCGAACTATATCAAAAAAGTTTACAAGTTGACTCAGATTGTTTAGAAAGTCATGTTTATTTGGCATTAGCTTTGTTATATAATAATGATAATTTAGCATCACAATTAAGTTTATATTCTCTAATTTCCGAAATGGAAGAAAAAGGGCAAGATATAATCTTATTAACTGAAAATATAATAAAAATATTAAGCAATGAAATTGAACGACAAGTATTATTAAATAATCAGGAACTAGCAGATAAGATTAAAGCATATATTGAAGATTGTTTTTAACAACCTAAGAGGCATTCAACTGGCATTAATATTAAATTCATGAGTAATAACAAAGTTTGGCTATACGACACAACCCTAAGAGATGGAGCGCAAAGGGAAGGTATCTCTCTCTCTTTGACAGATAAATTAAAAATAGCCCGTCAATTAGATGACATGGGTATTCCTTTTATTGAAGGAGGGTGGCCTGGGGCGAACCCAAAAGATGTACAATTCTTTTTACAGTTACAAGAGCAACCCCTAAAACAAGCTCAAATTGTGGCTTTTTGTTCTACCCGTCGCCCAAATGAATTACCTGAAAACGATCGACTGTTAAAGGCAATTTTACAGGCAAATACCCAATGGGTGACAATTTTCGGCAAATCTTGGGATTTACACGTTACAGAGGGCTTAAAAACCTCTCTGGAAGAGAATTTAGCCATGATTCAAGATACGATCGAATACCTCAAATCTCAAGGCAAACAAGTAATCTACGATGCTGAACATTGGTTCGATGGTTACAAAAACAACCCCGAATACGCCCTATTAACCCTAAAATCTGCTATCAAAGGGGGTGCGCAGTGGCTCGTTTTTTGTGATACCAACGGCGGTACATTACCCCATGAAATTAGTCAAATTGTGGCAGAAGTAGTCACTAAACTTAATCTTAATATCGATGATACTCATAGTCCTCAATTAGGTATTCATACTCATAATGATAGCGGTACAGCCGTAGCTAACGCCCTCTCCGCCGTCTTAGAGGGTGCAAGAATGGTACAGGGTACAATGAATGGTTACGGGGAAAGATGCGGTAACGCTAATTTATGTACTCTGATCCCGAATTTACAGTTAAAATTAGGCTTTAAATGCCTAGAACCTGAAGAATTGACCAAATTAGCACCTAATAGCCGTTTAATCAGCGAAATCGTCAATTTAGCCCCTGATGATCACGCTCCCTTTGTAGGACGATCGGCTTTTGCCCATAAAGGAGGTATTCACGTTTCCGCAGTAGCTAGAAATCCTTTAACTTACGAACATATCGAACCCGAAGCGGTAGGCAATGAAAGAAGAATTGTCATCTCTGAACAGGCAGGATTGAGTAATATTTTAGCAAAGGCGAAAACCTTTGGCATCGAATTAGACAAAAATGATCCTATCTGTCGAGAAATTCTACAAAAACTGAAAACCCTTGAAAGCGAAGGCTATCAATTTGAGGCGGCGGAGGCGAGTTTTGAGTTATTATTACGATCGAGCCTTAACCAAAGAAAACCCCTATTTGCCATCAAAGGCTTTCAAGTACATTCTGATATTTCGATCGAAAATGAAATCCCTTATACCCATGCCTTAGCAACCATTAAAATTGTAGTGGACGGTGAAGAATTATTAGAAGTCGCCGAAGGAAATGGACCAGTTTCCGCCCTCGATCGAGCCTTGCGCAAAGCCTTGAGCAAATTTTACCCTGAAATCGGTAATTTCTATTTAACGGATTATAAAGTGCGTATTCTCGATGGTGCTTCTGGAACTTCTGCTAAAACCAGAGTTTTGATTGAATCTAGCAATGGTAAACAACGGTGGACAACCTTAGGAGTTTCTACTAATATTATTGATGCTTCCTATCAAGCAGTAGTCGAAGGCATTGAATATGGTATCTTAATGAATGTAGAATGTACAATGTAAAAATATTCTTTTTTCTGTTTCGACATCGAACAATTATACAAACCCATGACCTCTTTACCCGAAAGCACTAAACATAGATTACAACGTATTCCTCAAATTCCCCATGTATGGGAGGGCGATCGTCTTCCGATTTTGGGAATGATGGATAATCTTGATCCCGAATTAGCCAATGAAGGAGAATGTATTATCTGGGTGGATGGTTCAGAAGGTTTTGTTCGATCGATGGAAGTAACTAGAAGCACCACAGGACCAGAAGCCATTGTTAGAGCCTTATTAAAAGCCATTGAAAGTCCCCATAACCCCGCCACACCTGCACGTCCTCAGAAAATTGTTGTGAAGGATCGAGAGTTACAATTTTTCTTGCGGGGAGTATTAAGAGATTTAGATATTGTGGTAGATTATCAACCAGAATTACCTCTGTTAGATGAACTGTGGCAGAATTTTCAAAATATTCGCCCTGATTTAGAAACCAAAATCGCCCCCGAATTATCCTCAGCCTTAGTAGAAGAAGCCTTAAACTCTATCTGGGAAGAACAACCTTGGTATATTCTCTCAGAAGAAGAAATTATCACCATTGAAATTAATAAATGGGGTGTAGAAAATCTCTATGCTTGTGTTATGGGAATGATGGGACAAGAATTTGGCGTTGTCTTATATCGATCGATCGAATCCCTTAAATCCTTCCGTCAAAGAGTCATCGACTTAGGAGACTCCCCCGACGATGAAGACTTAGAAGCAACCTTCTTACAGCAAGATTGTTGGTTTATCAACTTTTCTCAGGAAGAAAACGAAAAACAAACCAGCGATTGGGATGAATTTTTAGAAAGTGATGTAACCCCGATTTTTGGAAGTATTCACCCCTACGAAGGTATTAGACCTTTAAAAGAAGAAGAAGAAGTCTATCCTATTTATATTGCCATGAAAGCCTTAGGAAGATTTATCGATGAATGTGAGGAAGAATTAGGAGAAGATGACGTAGAAGAATTAATTGTTCGTGAATACGCCTTAGAAACTCCCCTCGAAGATTCATGGTTAACCGTGACAGTCAAGACTATGCCCGAAGTCACCGCCGAATTTCGTGATATGTTTGAAGATGATGACGATGATGACGATGATGAAGATGACGATGATGAAGCTATTAGAGATGATTTAGTGCCATCAGGTACATTAGTATCATTGGCGAGGATTGATCAAAATATCTTTTTAGATTATTTAAGTGATAAATCATTAGGGCATATTCCCCCTGACATTTTTACTAAAATCAAAAATAAATCAAAAAAAGATTTGTTACCTGTTATTCTCTTACAAACTACTCGCCCAAAAGCACAGGTAATCATTGAAAGATTAAAGGATGAAAATGGGGTTACTCAAATAACTTTCAACGAAGGATATGATCCTTATGAGGATGAAGAATATACTTTAGGTATTCTCAAAACCCAAGAAGAAAATCTATATGTTTTCTCACAATTTCTAGTGCAGAAAGGAGACTCTTTTCCTAAGAGACTGCAACAATGGCAAAAAGATGTCGGTAAATTTGATGGTTATTGCGGTATCTTAATTGCTATGGGTGCGACTGGTGCATCCCGTGGAGAACCACAACGGAAAGACCTTTTATATTTATTCTATGGTGAATTAGTCAAAAGTGACACCCTAGGTTTAGAACGTTTAATCCTGCAAATCCAATAGTTCAAAATTATGCGTTTACCATTACCAAAATTAAACAATAATGAGCAAAAATCAGATCATATTGGAGAAGTAATTGAAACCTCGACGATCGAATTTTTAGCCCAATGTTTAGAGCCTGAAGAGCTAAATTTCCCCGCTATGCCCCCCTTTGGTAGTTGGGTAAAATCCTTTGATGAAGAATCAGGCAACAAAATCTATTCCCTCGTTACCAACGTTACCACAGCACCTATTGATTCAGTTCACAGGGCAAGGGCATTAGGGTTAACTTTAGCAGAATTAAAGGAACAACAACCGCAAATTTTTGCTATGTTAAAAACTGAATTTCGGGCAGTAATTATTGGCTTTGAAATACCAAATACTAGCGAAAATAATCCTTATAGTCCTGCTAACGGTAATATCTTTCAATACTTACCTCCTCGCCCTCCTCAAATTCATCAAGCGGTGTTTCATTGTACAGAGGATGAAATCGTTAAATTTACCAATAATCCCGATTTTTTAAGGGTTTTATTACAAGTGCAAAACACTCCCGTAGAATCTCTCATTGCGGCAACCTTACGAGAAACTTATCGATTACGAGGGCTCGATCGAACTTGGTTAGTCAATGCAGGACGTACTTTGAGCGTTTTATTGAAAAACGACTATGACTGTCTAAAGTATATTTTAAGTCAAGTACACTGGTAAATCTGAGTGAACTATAAAATGATGAAGATAAGAGGGGTGGGAAAGTTAGTTAGGGTTTGCTGAATAAATCAAAAGGTTATTAAAGATAACGCTTCAAAATCTTGATTTTTCATTCTTTAACCTGACACCTGATACCTACCCTCATCAAAATACTTTTTGTGCATCCTGTGACATCTCCCACACTGACCTAACGGTACAGATGTGGGCTTCTTAACTTCGCAATTAAGAGTTTCTGCTTCACAGGACGGCACTAGCCTTACAGACAAGTCCACAA